>JBCCOV010000170.1:0-11535 GCA_039039985.1 Pseudomonadota bacterium
CTTTGGCCGGGCCCTCCGCGTGGGCGGCGCAACGCGCCGGGCCGCATTCGCGGCCTGGGATCGTCCTCGCAGGATAGCCAGCGCTCGAGCCGCGAGCCTGCGAGCGTGCGAACAGCGCAATGAAAAACTCTCTTCGCTCACGGGCTACTCCGGCCTAACGGCCGGACCCTCCGCGTGGGCGGCGCAACGCGCCGGGCCGCATTCGCGGCCTGGGATCGTCCTCGCAGGATAGCCAGCGCTCGAGCCGCGAGCCTGCGAACGTGCGAACAGCGCCACTAAAGACTCTCCAGTTGCGGCTACCTTAATCCTCCACGGGAGTGAGCAGCTTTGCGAGTGCCGGATGTGGGAACGTCCGCATGATCGTGACGGCATAGAACGTTTCAGACATCTTCAGATCAAAAGGCGCCGTCACGATCGTCCCAACGGCGATCTCGTCGGCGAACACAACAGACGGCGCAATCGCGACGCCCACCCCTTCGCGAGCCAAGAGCCTGACCATAGCCATGTCATCGACTTCCGCCACGATGTTGGCTTCACGTTTGACGCGAGCGCACAGGCTGACGAATCCGGATCGGATGGTGCCTTCGGTCGGTAGGATGAACGGCTCGTTGTCGAACACCGCCGTCAGGGTCTTGTAGCGCAGGCGGTGCGGCACGGCGTGCAGGCCAACCGGCTGTTCGGCAATCCGATGCGCGACGAAGCTTCTGGTGCCGATGCTGTTTGGGGGATCGGTGGTCAGCACAGCATCGAGAGACAGGCTGGTGAGAGCATTCATCAGTGTCGCTGAATCGCCGGATCTGAGGCTCACTTGCACCTGCTCGGACGCGAGCAGCGCACGGAGAAACTGAAGCTGGAAGTTCCGCGAGAGTGTGGACAATGCACCGATGCGAAGCGGCGGGAGCTTGGGACCGGACTGGGCGAGTGCGGCAAGCAGGTCTTCGCCAGTAGTGAAGATCCGGTCCGCGTGATCGAGCACGATGCGACCCGCTTCCGTTAGAAGCAGACTGCGCCCGGTGCGTTCGAAAAGCGCATGACCAAGTCGGTCTTCGAGGTCCTTAATCTGGCTTGATAAAGCGGACTGCGACACGTTCAGCCGCTCCGCCGTGCGTGTGAGATTGCCATCGTGCGCGACCGCGCGAAAGTACCTCAAATGATGATAGTTGAATGATGCCATCGTTCTATTTTATAGAACAATTTTAAAGGAAATATATATTTTCATTGAGAAAGCGAATTGCGTAGAGCGTGGGCCCGACACTGACTCACGGGAGTAGCCCATGGACATCCTCGCTGACGGCTTGCAAACGGTCCTCGCACAACTGCAGAAACCAACGCTTGCATTCCTGATTGGTGGCATGCTGATCGCAGCACTCGGCAGTCGCCTCGAAATCCCGGATTCGATCTACAAGTTCATCGTCGTCCTGCTTCTCTTGAAGGTTGGCCTGAATGCCGGTCTCTCAATTCAGAAGAGCGATCCGATCGCGCTGTTGGTTCCGGGCTTATGTGCAGTCGCCATTGGCGTCGGCATCGTGGTGATCGGGAGCCGCACGCTTGCCCTGTGGCCGGGCATATCGCGTGTCGACGCTACGGCAACGGCCGGATTGTTCGGCGCGGTCTCGGCCTCAACGCTCGCGGCCGGCATGACGATGCTCGATACCGCTGGGATCGCCTACGAAGGGTTCATCGGCGCGCTTTACCCCTTCATGGATATTGCGGCCCTGGTTACGGCCATTGTGCTCGCGCGGCTGCGGGCAGAGCGGCAGGCGGTCACCGTGCAGATTTCGAGGGGCGGCAGTTCATCCGCCGCGATCGGCAGAGGCCCGGGCACGAATCTGAACCTGAGCATGGGCACGCTCGATGGCCCTGCTATCCAACCCGTTCGAATTCTGACTGATACCTTGCGCAGCCCCGCGATCTCAGCCCTGTTGCTCGGCATTGCCATCGGTATGTTCGGCAAACCGCAGCCGGTTTACGAGAGCTTCTACGAGCCGCTGTTTCGTGGGCTCCTGTCGGTATTAATGCTGATCATGGGGATCGAGGCATGGTCGCGGCTCGGCGAGCTGCGCAAAGTCGCACATGCCTACATCGCCTATGCTGTGGCCGCACCAATCCTGCACGGCCTGGTGGGTTTTGCGCTCGGCATGCTGGCACACGAACTGACTGGGTTCTCTGCTGGTGGTGTGGTTCTCCTTGCCGTCATGGCTGCTTCGAGCTCGGATATCTCGGGTCCACCAACGATCCGCGGCGCACTGCCGGAAGCCAACGCATCAGCCTATGTGGGCGCGTCAACCGGGATCGGAACACCCATTGCCATTCTGTCGATACCGCTCTGGATCGCATTGGCCGACACTTTCATCGGACTGCAATAGAACGGAGTGGGCGCGTCGCGTCAGGTGCGCCCGCGTGAAGCTGTTTCAGACAAGTTCCGAACCTGTTTCCACACGTAACCGCAATCGAACGGACAGTTGAGTATGCTGCTGTCAAGACGTGGCACTGATCCTTTGAGCTTCAGGTACGACTCGGCCGCTATCCAACAGGTGACGATTGCGATCGTGCCGCATATCAAGTCGGTGCGAGACCGTTATGCTCCCTTGTGGCCCTTGGCAATGGTTGGTCCAGCGCTGGGGAAGGCCGGGCAGCTCTTATATCCAACTCTAACATCAGACGGGCGCCTTCCCGCGGTTTGTTCCAGCCTGGCGTAGGGATGCTTTCGATCGACTGGTGATTGCTGTCGAGCCCGACGCGAGCGCGCTTGCGGCAAGTCAAGCGGTCAGCATTTTTTTTATGGTAATGGGGAAGCTCGCGTACAGCATTGCGTGGTCGAGGACGCGACTGCACCGCGACACGTGTCCTCGTGGTGCGTCACTTTTCAGGTTTTTTGCGGTTTGGGATCTATCGACAGGAGCAACACAATGAAAGGCGCGGAGGACCACATTCCAACGCTGAAAGAGGCGTTGCAACAGTCATGCAAGCACCGGGATATGAATCTCGCGTTGCTGCCAATGGAAAACCATAGCAAAACGCCAGGAGGTCCAAACCAAACTCCGCTGGCATTTTGGGCGTCTTGGGATCTCAAAGATCGGCCCCGGAGGATTGCGCTGCTTCTCGATGATTGTCAGGAGGAGTATAGATCTTACGCAGGAGATATTCTCCCAAAACTCGTAAAAATATTGGACGCCTTTCGAGCAGCCAGATTGGGGAGCGATGGAGTTTGCATTGCCTGGAGCGCCTGGAGCCGCAGGTTTGACGATGGCATCTCTAATGCCATGGATCGATGGTACGGCCCGAGAGGACTGAACCCGGATGATCCAGAGAATGCAGTTTACGTCTTTAAAGGAGCACCCGGCCTCGAACCGTTACATGAGATCGCGCCGACCGCGCAAGAAGTTTCAGATGGTTGGTTTTACCATGGTAAGCACCTGGATATGTTTTGGACCTTTGATGAGGACGGCCGCTCATATCTGGATGAAAAACTAAAGGCACTTCATATCGATACGATCGTCATTGTTGGGCTCTGGACCGATGAATGCGTCCTAAGCACCGCTTATGCAGGAAACTCCCGCGGGTACGATGTCATACTCATCGGTGACGCAGTCGCGACGGCCACGGCAAATCAGAAGATCGCCTTAGCAGTTGCCAATAGCACAGTAGCCAAGGTGATTTCTACCGACGAGTTGGTTCGTTACATGGAGCAGGACTTTGTGACGGGAGAGCCTGGTGCCGTGAAAGGGATCCACTATCCCGACGGACGAAAGGGTGAGTAAGACGAGGTCAGTCGGTCCCGTCGTCGGCGCACCTGGACGCGGCGCCTATCTCTCGTGGCTGAGTTACTATCAGGGTGTTATGGAGGCAGTGTTGATGCATCACTTCGCGCAAGTCGAGAATGACTTGATCCATCATGCGACGTTCTGCGACAAAGCTACCATGCTTAAGCGAGCTCCTCGCCACGCTCTCTAAGCAGCTCTACTTGCTTGGTCAGAACTACAGCGCAGCAGATCTGCTCTGCTCAGAGTCGTTCTGGGTGGTCCCAGAAATGATGCCAGATAATGCGTCCATCCGCGATTGGGTTACACGATGCATTGAACGCCCCGCTGCACTTCGAAATTTGGAAACGGATGCAAAAAGCGCGACCCTGCCGAGTGGCTAAGACGAACTTTGTCTGGTGGCGTGCACATGCTTATAGTCTGCCTCTCGCCCGATTTCGATGAACTTCATACGAGCATGCCGGGTCCGCCTTCTGGTTCAAGCTCTGTCACCTGCTCCTCGTTATGAGGCAGTCAGTCACAGCAAACATCCGACGTGCGTACGTTGCCAAAACTGCACAAAGCCGTTGATCGGCTCACCGCAGCGCCAAGTGCTCCGCACAGTGTTTTCGGGCACGAAGTCCATTGAGATCAAACGGCTGAGACGCTGAGCCGACTCTCATATGGGCATCTGATTCCCTCTTCATCTTTGAACACACTCCTGAAGCTTCACATTTACAGCTTCTTACCACCTACTTGCTTCGCCAAGCGCTCAAATGACTCTACGCCACCTTGTTCGGCGCCCATGACGCGCGCTCGTCCCAATGCTGCCGACGTCGCAAAGCGCATCGTAAGGGTGACAACAGTGCTTGGCCCGTGTCCTTTGAATTCAACAATCATGCGACAGGTCAAATGCTGAGATACTGAATGTCCTCCCGTATTCCGGATTACAAGGCGCTGCATTGGCAGGACTTCTTCGAACACGGCGCGGTTTGGATATGACACGCCGTCGGGACCATGTAGGACATAATCCCAGATACCGCCGATTGCGATCGACATCTCGTTTATCGTCATAGAGAACCCATATGGCCCCCACCACTCCTTGAGCAGCTCTGGTTGAGTCCAGGCTTCATAAACCGCTTCTACTGGCGCGCTGAATTCACGCGTGAAGACGAGATCACATTCATCGGCTCTTTCGCAAACATTCACGCCCGTCTTCAATTCCGTGCTCCTCCTCCATTTGTCAGAAGGTCATCGAGACGATCGAAACTCTCATCCCAATGTTTGGCGAACGACTCGACAAGTGCCAGTACGCTTTTCAGTGGCTCGGGCCTCAGCCGGCAAGGCCGTCTTTGGGCGTCACGGCAACGCTCGATCAAGCCAGCGCGCTCCAAAACGTTGAGGTGCTTTGTCACCGCCGGTCTGGTCAGATCGAACGGTTCGGCTAATTCACCCACCGTAAGATCGCCCTCGCTCAGGCGTGTCAGAATTGATCGACGCACTGGATGAGCTAAGGCAGACAACGTAATACTCAACTGATCGGTTGACATTTATTTCACCTAGTGGTTACTTAGCCATGTGGTAACATATGAGCGACTCAGCGTGAAGCGTTTCCACTCAAAGTTATTGTTGAGATGGAGAAGAAGTGATGAGAGATCTGGCGGTCCTTGCTTTCCATACCTTGGACGGCGTGATGCAGGCGCCGATGATGCCTCAGGAAGATCAGAGCGGCGGCTTCGACCAAGGAGGCTGGGCCGCGCCGTTTTGGGAAGACGTGATGGCGCAAGTGCAACACGAAGCCATGTCAGCCCCTTACGACATGCTGCTCGGCCGAAACACCTATGAGGCTTTCGCAGCCCACTGGCCGAAACTGCATAACGACCCGACAGCTGACAAATTGAACGCCTCGCGCAAGTACGTCGTATCTAGCGGGTCGCCAGACCTGTCCTGGAACAATTCACATCTGATTAGTGGAGACGTGGCGTCTGAAATAGCTTCTCTTAAACGTCAGGGTGGTCCGCTTCTCCAAGTTCACGGTAGCTCGGAACTGTTACAGACACTCTTCGCGAATGACCTGGTCGATGAGTTCCGCCTATGGTGCTTCCCTGTCATCGTCGGCGCAGGAAAACGCGTTTTCGAAGCAGGCGCCGAGATTGGTGCGCTTTCCCTACAGAAGAACGAGCACCTGCAAAATGGAGTGGTTATGTCAATCTATAGGAAAGCGGATCGCAAAGCCGTATGATGATGTTCTGACCAAGCATCGCAATTGGCTTCGCCTCCGCTCGAGTACCGCTGCCGGATGCCGCGGCACTGATGCGAGACAAATATCTATTGCGCGGCATTTTTTGTCCGGGATAATTGATGCGATGAAAATGAATTGGAATCATGACTTGGTCACGAATTGCAGTATGCCGAACTACTGCCGCGCAAATAAACTAAATCGATTGCGACACCTGACTTAAAGGCCAGTCAGACGAACTGGATGGAGTATTGAGAGCATTAAGGTGACTCTTGCTGAACTGAATATCAGCAGATTACTAGCCCGGTCGACGATTCGCGCATTAAGGAATTTATGGATAATCTCGACCGGACCAACGGTCTCGGCAAGCGCATGCCGGGTTGTGTCTGGATGATGGAAGGATGTGGTGAACCAGGCGTTGGAAACACGGAAACAACATCGGAGACCATCTACAACCGTTCGCCGGCTGCTTGCTGCCACTGCGTTAGACTCTTGCTATAGACTGTCTCGTAGCGCGCTGGTTGAACACGCAACCAAAGTTCCGGTAGGACTGGAGTACAAGTAGTCCAAGTCGCCTTGGAATCTGGCTAGAGCACACCAAATGATACCCGGGAGCATGGGCCACGCGGAGTTTTGACGAGTGGTCGAATTGGTTCGTGGTGCAATGTGAGTAGGCCCGCTTTGTCGTCAATCAAGGTGACGACTGACATCGTCACACTATGCGACGTGTAGCTTACCCAATGAGCTCGCAGGCTCAACCTGAGCCAAAGGCGAAAGCTCGTTACTAAGAAGCGGACATATCGGGCAGCCGACCGGCAAGAGAAGTGGGCTAGTGTCAAACGTCCAAAAAGTGGACCTCGCCGACTAGATACAGGGCAAGACGCCACTCAACACAGACGTCCGCAACCGACCCTGCCGTTCTGAACTTCGTTCTAGCACATTGAGTCCGTTGTAGGGGGCTTGTTCTGCCGTGATATGCTCGGCCTTAGGACGAAAGGGATGAACCCAAGCGGAACTTTACCGGTGCCATAGTATGAGGGTCGCCGATCTGTTAATGTGCCGCATCGATCAATCATGCAACCTGGCACCAATCTGAACCAATCATGGACCAACGTTCGCTTCAGTGCTTTGTTGCGCTGGCTGAAGAACTGCATTTCGGTCGAGCTGGGCGGCGCGCGAACATTTCTCAGCCGGGCCTATCTGGGCAGATAAGGCGGCTCGAAAAGCGTCTTGGCGCCAAGCTCTTCCAACGCTCCACGCGCAGCGTCAGTCTTACGCCGTCGGGAAACGCGCTGCTCCCGCACGCAAAGCGCGCATTGCGTTCGATGGAACTGGGCAACCGCAGCGTCCAATCTCTGATCGAGCGGACGGGCGGCCATCTCGTGGTTGCCGTGACGAACATTTGCGCGCAATGGGGCGCTTACGATCTCATTTCGGGTTTCTCAAAGCGGCATCCTGATATCTCGGTCGAGACACGTGAGCTCACATCGAACCTTCAAGAAGATGGACTTGCCCGCGGTACGATCGATGTCGGGTTTCTGCACCCGCCTTTGATGGATAGCGTCCGCTTTGAACACGTCGGTCACGATGGTTTTGGAGTTGCTCTTCCGGCGGATCACCCTCTCGTGCATGAGCCAGAGCTCCATATTGCACATCTGGCCGATGAGCCGCTCATTGTGTTTCCCCGCGAGAACGGGCCGCACCTGTTCAGCCGCATCGAAGACGCCTTCCGATGCTCGCGGGTCGCCCCGGTTTTCAGCGAGTTTGCAACGCCGCTCACACTGAGCATCCGTGCAGCTGCTTCCGGCCGTGGGATCGCGCTTATCACGGAAAGCTATGCCCGATCACTGCCGGCGAACCTCGTCTATCGGCCCGTCACCGATCTCGATGTCCAGCTTCCCATCGCCATCGGTTGGCACTCGGAGTGCTGGAACCACGCCGTCGAGAAGTTCAGAACGCACTGCAACAGTGCCGCCAATTCATAACAAGTTGTTATGAATTGGCGCGAACTTGCGATTTCTAAACTGCTCACCGAAAGACTACCTCCCTCGCATCGATCTCGACTTTAGGATGATGCGATTATGAAGCCACAGACGTTGATCTCGATGGCCGGTTCGGGCGTTGCGCTGATTGCGATGACGCTAACGGCGATGGCTCAGGAGCCAGCGAAGTACTCTGACTTTCAAGGTGCCGCAATTGCTTCGATTTCCGATGGAGACATGAAGGCGAGCGCCTACATCGGTGGTCAGCTCGGCCCCGACCCGCAGCCTGATGCGCTCACAATCACGCGGATTTCATCGGACCTGACAACACTTGAATCGGTCAGTATTCCGGTCAGCAACTCGGTGGCCGGACCACCGACTGCAATTGCGCTGACACCCGACCAGACGACAGCCTTCGTAACCGAGAGCTTCGGTGCACGACCAGCCGGTGGCGAGACGTTCCGCGACTTGCCAGTCGGAGCTAAGTTGACAGCCATCGACATTTCAGATCGGGCGGCCCCGAAGGTCATTGGATCGATCGATCTTGGCAAGCGGCCTGAGGGTGTTTCGGTGCATCCTGGTGGGGATCTCGTTGTTGCAACTCTGCATCCCGTTGATGGACGTCAACTCGCATTTGTCCCGTTTGCCAATGGCGCGATGGGAGAAGTCCAATACGTCACCGTTCCTGGTGTCGAAAAGTCAGAACGCATCACGCACGCTGAATGGCACCCGAGCGGCAATTTCCTTGCTCTCACGCTGGTGAACTCAGCCGAGATCATGTTCGTCCGTGTTACCCGCGATGGCAGCAACGTGGCCATCGAGCTATGGGGCAACAAGGTCCTGACCTCGAAGTATCCATTCATGGGCCGCTTCACGCCGGACGGCAGGCATTTCCTGACAGGGAATCTCTATTGGGGCGCTGACGTGCCGGGCATCTGGGCAGAGGCCGTCGACGGTGACGTCACGTCAATTCGCTTCGCAAGCGAGGCAACAACAGGCCGTGGCGGAGACCCGGAAGTCAGGCATTTTCTCGTCGGACGTGCGCAGGCGTCGAAAGACCCTGAAGGCATCGCGATCTCGCCGGATGGGCAGTGGGTCGTCAGCGTCAATCTTGAGACGAGCTATGCTCCCAAAACGGACGCGCGACTGACGATGTACTCGTCGGTGAGTCTCATGCGGTTGGACCCGGAGACAGGTCGTCTAACGCACGCTGACACCTTGCGCTACGACGGCATTCTTCCTGAGGCGGCGACCTTTGACGCCTCTGGCAAGTTCATTTCCATCGTCACGTATGACAGCCATGACCCCACCGTTGATCCGAAGACAGCTGCATCCCTCGACTTCTTCCGGATCACGCCACAGGGCAAGTTGGTCATGCTCCGCAAGAGCGCGCCACTCCCGCGGGGCGCGCACTCGATGCAACTCATTCGCTGAACAATGCCCGTAACACGCAATGTTGGGATTTGGCTGCAATGGAGGCGGCCGTCACTTGTCTTGGCAACAAACACGACGAGGAGAAAAGGCTGTGCTGTTCGCCAATGAGATTGCAGTCGTCACGGGTGCGGCGTCGAACTTGGGTGCAGCTATATCGCGACGGCTTTCCAAGGAAGGCGCTGATGTGGTGCTAACTGACATCGATGAGGTTCGCTTGGGCGAGGTGGCGCGTGATGTCGTTGCGTTCGGACACTTGGCCCATCCGGTAGTGGCAGACCTGTCGACAGTTGGTGGTTGGCGCGCCGTGATGCAAAGGCTCGACAATCTGAATATCTCAATGCTGGTTCACTCGGCATGCCCGCCGCGCCTTGAATCTGAGACGGTTGGCAACGTCACCGAGGACGAGTTTGACCGAATGCTGAATGTCAATGTTCGGTCTGGCTTTTTCCTAGCACGCGCTATCGCGGCCCAAATGGTTTCGAAGGAAATCGCAGGCCGCATGCTTTTCATCACGTCATTGCACGCTGAAACGCCACGTAACCTGCCGCACTATGCTGCATCTAAGGCCGGGCTGACGATGCTCATGAAAGAATTGGCCCGCTACTATGGCCCGGCAAACATTCGGATCAATTCGCTCGCTCCTGGTGCTATTCCGGGAGGTGGCTTTCAACCTGGCTCTGGATTCGATGAGTTGAGCGGTCGCGTTCCCTTGAAACGTTTCGGGACCGCGGACGAGATCGCAGCCACTGCAATGGCGCTCCTGTCAAATTCACACACAGGATATGTCACCGGCACTGAGCTGGTTGCAGATGGCGGGATATCCCACTTCAACTGGATCAATATGGTGCATGATGAGGACAACAGCATGTCGCCGAACACTGGCTCGCCATCGTGAACACGCTTGACCGGCGGCTTGTCGCCGTCGTCACCGGAGCTGGCCAGAATATTGGTAAGGCTTGCGCTCTGCGGCTCGCTTCGATGGGATTCGACGTCCTGGTCCATGGCGGATCCAATCACAGCCGATGCGAGAGCGTCGCCACCGAGATAACGCGCCGTTTCCCTGATCGTCGAACAGAGATTTGCATCGCTGACCTCTCGTCGCCAACCGGGTGCCAAAGGCTGATTGAGGTTGGTATACAAGCCTTTGGCGGGGCTGATGTGCTCGTGAACTGCGTGGCGGTCCGACCTGAGGCGGTATACACCGAAATCAGTCTCGATGAGTGGTCATCTGTTTTCCAAACAAATCTGATCGCACCGTTTCTGCTTAGTCAGGCCTTCATAGGCGGCATGCAGGAAAGGCAATGGGGGCGGATAATCAACTTCGCCGGCATGAATGCTATCGCGGGGTATCATCGTCGGGCGCACGTGTCCGCCTCGAAACACGGTGTGGTCGGCTTAACTAAGGCCATAGCGCGCGAATTTGCTCGAGAAGGCGTCACAGCCAACGTGATCTCGCCCGGTCCGATTCGCGGGCAGTATGACGATCCGGAACTCAGACACCATATCGAGACGCAGATTGCGAAAGTCCCAACTGGCCGCTTGGGCACGTCGGAGGAGATCGCTGGCCTCGTTGGCTACCTGGCATCGCAAGAAGGCGCTTTCTGTAATGGCCAACTTTTATCTATTAATGGCGGAGCCGCGACGTAGACTGCGACGGACTTCAGCTGCACGCAGCACTTATGTCCTCTGCCTTGGGGATTGTGTTGCAAAACTCCAGCCGAGACGAGCGCTATTGCCTGCGGGAACATTGATGGGACGTGAGCGAGGTTGCCGCTTAGGTCGCTCGACGTCGTAGTCGTTCGTCGCGAGACCGCGGCCTGAGCAGACACGTCCGGTCGTAGTGAGATCGGCGTCGGCCGGACAGTCATAACAATCACGCTCGGCATCGTACTTGAAGTCGGATCGACTGAAGGTGCCGTCACCACGCGCGGACTTATCAATGACCGGGACATGCGGCGCGATGCCTTTCTCCTCGACAAGCCAACCCAGGTTCTCGGCAGACCCATAAGCGGCATCAGCCGCCAGCCAGCCAGTCTGGCTTCAAACCGAAGCGCTGCTCGGTCCGCTCGATCATCGTGCGCGATGCTCAGACTTCGGCCTGCCGGATCGCACGCGAGGCTTCGACATCGACGATGATGCC
>JBCCOV010000171.1:0-11310 GCA_039039985.1 Pseudomonadota bacterium
ACATCGCGGCCAGCCTGAAACGCATCCGCTCCGGCCGGGGGGCGTTTATTGGTTCGGCGCTCGGCATCTTGCAGTGCGTTCTGAAATCCGCGCGCGAGATTCGCACCGCCCTGTCTGGCCGTCTCCTTCATCAGAACTGGGTTTGTCGCCAAAAAATTCGACGGCGCAATAATATCGAGGATCTGACGTGCGGCGAAGTCGAGCATGCGTTCGTGCTGCTTTGAGACGCCGGGAACGCCGGTTGTCGCATTATGCCACCACTGCTGAGTCAGCAGGAACGATTGCGATATCATGGACCATGGCAGGGCCTGCCACTCTTCATCGATGAAGCGCTTGTCCTGTTGCAAGGGCTGGATGCACGGCGGACCGGCAACGCCGGTCGCAAGGCAGCGGAGCCCGTAAGCCTGCAGCCGCGTCGATTTTCGGACGGCTTTTTGTATCAGCTGCAACTGTTTGCCTGGTGCAAGCGACAGATGCAGCAGCCAGTCAAAGTAGGCTTCCATGAGTGCAGCCGGCGAAACACCACCGGTCGCACGGGCGATTGCGGCGTGGTGCGCGCGATCAATGAGTTCCGGGACAATGGACTCCGCGTCTGGCGGCTCCGTGCTCACCGGGTCTGACGTCGGCATTGCGAAGGTTTGCCAAACCGTAATCGGCCAAAAGCCTGACACATCCACGCCAAACGGCCCTAAGGATCCAGGCGTGGGGTGAACGGGCTCGATCTGTGTGCTGGTTGGCTGCGCGAGCTCACCCGGCTTCTGCCGGGGATCAGCCAAAGTCGGCAAGCCGGCCGCAGCCGGCGCCGCATCCTGATCCTTGTCTTGCATTTCGACGTCCCAATGATCTCACTGTTGAGGCGTCAATAAAGCGGCCGGCGTGATGGCACCTTGATGATAATCAATTGGCGAGAACCAAACTTATTGTTTGAGGCGATACCCCGTCCGAAAGATCCACCACACGGTGCTGAGGCAAGCTGTCATGAAGACAAATGTCATTGCGAGGCTCAGCCAGATATTCACGTCCGCTTCACCGGTAAAACTCCATCGAAACCCGCTGATCAGGTAAACGACAGGGTTAAAGAGGCTGACGGTTTGCCAGAACGGTGGAAGCATGTCGATCGAGTAAAACGTTCCGCCCAGGAAAGCTAAAGGCGTTATGACCAGCAGCGGTACAATTTGCAGCTGCTCGAAGTTTTCAGCCCATATTCCAATGATGAAGCCAAGCAGGGAGAACGTGATCGACGTCAATAGCAGGAAGAGCACCATGACGAGCGGGTGTTCAATGCGCAGCGGCACGATGAACGAAGCTGTCACGAGGATGATGACGCCAAGCAGTATGGATTTCGTCGCCGCCGCCCCAACGTATCCGATGACGATCTCAAAAGCGGAAATTGGTGCGGACAGAATCTCGTAGATCGTGCCGGTGAACCGTGGAAAGTAAATGCCGAATGACGCGTTTGCAACGCTCTGAGTGAGGAGCGAGAGCATAATCAGGCCAGGTACGATAAACGCACCATAGGTCACGCCGTCGATACTTGTGATCCGAGAGCCGATTGCCGCCCCGAATACGACGAAGTAGAGGCATGTCGAAATGACGGGCGAGACGATGCTCTGCATGAGCGTGCGCGCCGTCCGAGCCATTTCGAATTTGTAGATTGCGAGAATAGCGAGATAGTTCATGACTGCCGATCTGTTACCAGGTTGACGAAGATTTCCTCGAGCGAACTCTGGTCGGTTTGGATATCGCGGAACGTGATTCCGCATTCGCTGACGGTGTTGAGGAGACGGGTAATGCCTGTGCGTTCTGCTGTTGTACTGTAGGTGTAGACAAGCTCAGTGCCGTCTGCTGACAATGTCACGTCGTGGTCCACAAGCGGTGGAGGAACTGCAGACAGAGGTGCGTTGAGCTGTAGCGTGAGCTGTTTGCGACCAAGCTGCCGCATGAGGTCGCTTTTTTCGGCAACGAGGATCAACTCGCCATGGTTGATGACGCCGATGCGATCTGCCATCTCTTCGGCTTCTTCGATGTAGTGCGTCGTCAGGATGATTGTGACGCCGGACTCCTTCAGGCGGCGCACGGTGTTCCACATGTCGCGCCGTAGCTCGACGTCGACGCCGGCCGTTGGCTCATCGAGGAAAAGGATGCGCGGTTCATGCGAGAGGGCCTTGGCAATCATGACCCTGCGTTTCATCCCGCCGGATAAGGTCATGATCATGCTGTTGCGTTTATCGGCGAGCGAGAGTTCAGACAGGAGCTGCTCGATCTGATCCGGCGCGGGCGGTTTGCCGAACAGGCCGCGCGTGAATGATACCGTACTCCAAACCGTCTCGAATGCGTCGGTCGTGAGTTCCTGCGGCACAAGGCCGATCAACGAACGAGCCTGGCGGTAGTTCGCAACGATATCGTGACCATCAACGCGGATCTGCCCGGCAGTCGGGTTTGCGATGCCGCAGACGGTGCTGATGAGTGTCGTCTTCCCGGCGCCATTCGGCCCCAGGAGTGCGAAGATCTCACCGCGATTGATCTCAAGATTCACAGACTTGAGAGCCTGAAAGCCCGAGGCGTATGTTTTGCTCAGGCCGGATATCGATATGATCGGCTCCAAGGTAAGCCCTCATGTTTCGGTGTTGTCGTGGTGTGTTGTTGTCGTGGCAGAATCGCTGTTCGTTGTTTTGCACTTCGCCCGGATGTGTGGCTCACGACCCAACCGGGCAAGTTTTGTCTGCCATCATTGATTTGACATGGATCAGTTTCCCGACGGACAAAGTGTCGATAACGGTTGCCAACGTGCCTGTCGACTGCCGAAGCGGCCGATATCAATGATTCCGAGAGATTGCTAGAATGCAACTGAACTGGAAGCTAGCGCTTGCTGGATTGCCCGTGCTGTTGGGCGCCGGATACTTATTGTTCAGCGGGCCGGGTGATCGGCCAGTGCCGGAGGGGGTAACCTCGGGCAATGGGCGGATAGAAGCCGTTCAGGTCGATGTTTCGACAAAGATCGCCGGCCGTGTTGAAGCTGTTTTGCGCAACGAAGGCGATCTCGTTCGCCCCGGAGATGTGCTCGCCAAGATCGATTCGGCGCAGCTCCGCGCTCAACTCTCGAAGGCCGAGGCCGAAATCGCCAGCGCTAAGAGCCAGGTCGCCGAGGCACAGGCCAATGTGGTTCAGGTGGAATCACAGCTCAAGTTGGCCGAGCGGGAACTGGAGCGCGCGGCCCGTCTGGTCAAGCAAGGTCACACCAGCCAGGAAACGTACGATACGCGTCTAAGTCAGCGCGACGTTGCAAAGGCAAGTCTGGCGGCTGCAAAGGCTATTGTCGTTTCCCGTGAGCGCGCGGTTGATGCAGCCGTTGCCGCACGGGCCGAGTTACAGACGCAGATTGACGATAGCACGCTTGTTTCGCCGACTGTCGGGCGCGTTCTGTATCGACTTGCGGAGCCCGGCGAGGTCGTGACGTCGGGCGGCAAGATCGTGACACTTGTCAATCTCGCGGATGTCTACATGGAGATCTTCCTGCCGGCGACGGATGCCCACCGTTTGGCGATCGGATCCGAGGCCCGCATCGTCATTGATGGGACTGACTTTGCCGTGCCCGCGCATGTTTCGTTTGTTTCGCCGGAAGCTCAGTTCACGCCGAAACAAGTTGAGACCGCGAGCGAGCGGCAAAAACTCATGTTTCGGGTGAAGGTGCGCGTGCCGCCCGAGCTGGTCGAACGGCACATTGACTTTGTCAAAACCGGAATCCGTGGCGTTGCCTATGTCCGCCCCGGGTTTGATCCACCAGACTGGCCCGCCTGGCTTGAGCGGCGGTTCGTCCCACCCCCTGCAAATGACTCCGAGGCGGCCTCGTGATTGGCGATCGGGAAAGCCAACCAGCCGTCAAAACGAGCGGGCTGATCCATCGCTACGGCAACGTGATCGCGCTCAATGACCTCTCGTTTGAGGTGCCGTATGGCCAATCGGTCGGGTTGGTTGGCCCCGACGGTGTCGGCAAATCGACGTTGATGGGGCTCGTCGCAGGGGCCCGAACGCTGCAGCAAGGTGCGCTGACTGTTCTCGGTGCGGACATGAGACAATCGGCCGACCGTTGGCAGGTGTGCCCTCGAATTGCCTATATGCCGCAAGGACTGGGCAAGAATCTCTACGCCGAACTGAGCATCCTCGAAAATCTCGATTTTTTCGGGAAGCTGTTCGGGCAGTCGCGCGACGAGCGGCGCGATCGCATTGAACGATTGACGGAAGCAACCGGCCTGCATCCGTTCCTCAATCGGCCGGCCGGCAAATTGTCCGGCGGTATGAAGCAGAAGCTGGGCCTGTGCTGCTCTTTGATCCACGATCCCGACCTTCTCATTCTCGACGAGCCGACCACTGGCGTTGATCCCCTGTCGCGACGTCAGTTCTGGGATTTGATTTTCTCGATCAAGGCCGACAGGCCCGGGATGAGCCTGCTGGTGTCAACGGCCTACATGGACGAGGCTGAGGGGTTCGACCAACTGATCGCGATTAATGTCGGGCGGGTGATTGGGACTGGAACGCCGCGCGAACTCATGGAGCAGACCGGTACCAGCAATCTGGAGGCTGCCTACGTCGGTTTGCTCCCGGAAAAAGAGCGCAGACAGGCTGGCGGGGTCGTTCTGCCGCCGCGTGTTCGGGGACAGGGCGAGCCGGCGATTGTGGCGCGGGGCTTGACGCGTCGGTTCGGCGATTTCACCGCCGTCGATAATGTCGACTTCACGATCGAGCCCGGTGAGATCTTCGGTTTCCTCGGTTCGAATGGTTGCGGCAAGACGACCACGATGAAAATGCTGACAGGTCTCCTACCGCCAAGCTCCGGTGAGGCCTTTTTGTTCGGCGCGCAGGTTGATGCCGGTAGCCTCGATGTACGGATGCGTGTCGGCTACATGTCACAGGCATTTTCGCTCTACGGTGAGTTGACGGTTCGCCAGAATTTGGAGCTGCATGCGCGCCTGTTCCACCTTGGAGCAGAGAAGTCCCGTACGCGTATCCGGAAGCTTGCGGAACGCTTCGATCTCAACGGACACATGGACGATCTCTCTGGCGGGTTGCCGCTCGGGCTGCGGCAACGCCTGTCGTTAGCCGTGGCCGTTCTGCACGAGCCGGACATGCTGATTCTCGACGAGCCGACGTCGGGTGTTGATCCGGTGGCTCGCGATGGCTTCTGGGAGTTGTTGATCGACCTGTCGCGACGCGACAACGTGACGATTTTCATCTCGACGCATTTCATGAGCGAGGCACTGCGTTGCGATCGTATCTCTCTCATGCACGCGGGCAGAGTTCTTGCGGTCGGTGCGCCGGAAGAGCTGGTTGCGCGAAGCGGCAAGGATACGCTTGAGGATGCCTTCATCGCGGCCATGATCGAGGCGGGCGGCGAAACGGATCAGCCGGAGGTCCGTTCCGATCGACGCAAAGCCGTCGTTACTCGTGATAGCGTCTCCAGCGAACAGACGGCTGGGCCCAGTTCGTCGGGGTGGTTTCGTCTGAGCCGGGCATTGGCCTACAGCTACCGCGAAACGATGGAAGTGCTCCGCGACCCTGTACGCCTGGGGTTTGCGTTCATCGGCAGCACGATTTTGCTGTTTATCTTCAGCTATGGAATCACGACCGATGTCGATCGGTTGGACTTCGCCGTGCTTGATCAGGATCGTAGCGCCCAGAGCCGCGCATACATTGCCGAGTTTGATGGCTCTCGCTACTTCCGACAGGCTGCACCGCTGACGAGTCAAACCGATCTTGAAGCCCGCCTGGCCAGACATCAGGTGTCGGTCGTTCTTAGAATTCCGCCATCGTTCGGTCGGGATCTCAAACGCGGTGGGCGACCGACGGTTTCGGCTTGGATCGATGGTGCGAACACGATGCGTGCGGTTACGATGAGCACGTATGTCAGCGGCGTTCACAGCCAATTTCTCGCAACACGCAGCGCCACAACCGGGGAGCAAACCCAGCCAACATCAGTTGCAACGCTGGAAACGCGCTATCTCTACAACCCGACGTTCGAGAGCATCTATGCCGTTGCCCCAGCCGTGCCGGCGATGTTGCTGATCCTGTTTCCCGCCATCTTAATGGCTGTGAGTGTGGCGCGTGAGAAAGAAATCGGCACCATCACCAATTTCTACGTGACACCGACACGGCGGCTCGAGTTTTTGATCGGGAAGCAACTTCCATACATTGCGTTAGCGATGGCGAACTTTGTCATCATGACGAGTGTCGTCGTCTGGTTGTTTGGCGTCCCGTTGAAGGGTAGTTTGTTGACGTTGACCTGTGGCGCCGTGCTGTACGCGGCCGTCACGACCGGTCTGGGGCTTTTGATCGCCACGTTCGTATCCAGCCAGGTTGCCGCTGTATTTGCTGCAGCCATCATCTCCATGATGCCGACAATGCAGTTTTCCGGCTTTCTGCAGCCCGTTTCCGCATTGGAGGGCGGCGCCCGCGTCATCGGGACCCTGTGGCCGACGACATACTACATGCACATGAGCGTCGGCGCATTCACGAAGGGGCTGGGGCTTGCGGATTTGTCGGCCGACATAATCGCATTGATCGCGTTTATTCCGGCGTTTCTGATCGTAGCCGTTGTCGGCTTGAAGAAGCAGGAGCGCTAGCGGTGCGTTTGCTTTCCAACATCTATTGGCTCGGCACGAAAGAAATCCGCAGCGTCTCACGTGACGCTGTTATGATTTTTCTCATTTTGTGGGCTTTTGGGCCGGGCATTACGGAACGCGCGCGCGCGCTGAAGGACAATGTGAACAACGCAAGTGTTGCTTTTGTAGACGAGGACCGGTCGGCCCTCTCACGCAAGCTTCGTAGTGCGATTTTGCCGCCATATTTCAAACCGGCCGAGCTTATTGAAGCGACCGAAATGGATGCCGCGGTTGATCGCAGCGAATACACGTTCATTGTTGCCATTCCGCCGAACTTCGAATCCGACCTTCGCAAGGGCTTGACGCCCGAATTGCAGTTGAACATTGACGCGACGGCAATCATCCAGGCCGCAACGGGCGCTGGCTATCTCCAAGAGATGCTGATGACCGAAATCGCGCGGTTTGCCGGGCGCGCGGATGTTGCGCGTATTACGGCAGTTGAGCTTGTCACACGGCGGGCTTTCAATCCGAATGGCGAGCAAGTCTGGTTTCAGTCCGTTGTGGCGCTGTTGGATCAGCTCTCATTGCTGACGATCGCATTGACGGGGGCCGCTCTGTTGCGCGAGCGTGAGCACGGCACGATCGAACATTTGCTGGTCATGCCGTTGACATCATTTGAAATCGCGATGGCAAAGGTTCTCGCCAACGGGCTTGTGATCCTGGTGGCATTCACGATCTCAATGTGGCTGGTTGTGGAGTTCTGGCTGGGTGTGCCCATCGCGGGTTCGCGCCTCCTGCTGGGTTTCGGCACGGTGCTTTACCTGTTCTCCGCCGCTGCAATTGGAATCTTCCTAGGAACGGTCGCCCGCACCATGGCGCAGTTCTCGCTCCTACTGCTCATGGTGATCATGCCGATGATGATGCTCTCGGGCGGGATGACGCCGATCGAGAGCCAGCCTGAGTGGCTGCAGCCGATTACGCTGTTACTACCGTCTCGGCACTACATGGCGTTTGCCCAGGCGGTCATATTTCGCGGTGCCGGGTTCGACGCCGTGTGGGTCGAATTCCTCGCGACGGCAGTTCTCGGCCTGGTGTTTTTGGGCGCAAGTCTTGTGCTGTTCCGACGATCGATTGCGGTGAGCCGATAACGCGGCCATGCGTCACCGTCATGTGAAAACGAAACCGTCGTAGCCATTATCTGCGACGTCGTTACAGATCCGGCGATAGCGCGGCAGACCGCCAGCATACGGCATAAACACGCGCGGCTTGCCTGGAATATTAGCGCCGAGGTACCAGGAGTGGCCGGCCTGGGGAAGCAGCGTGCTGTCGGCGGCCTCATTGACCTGCGTGACCCACATGTTCATCGCCTCTGCACTGGTTTCAATTCGCGCAAGATCGTTCTCGCGCATGTGTCGGATGCAATCGGTGATCCACTCAACGTGCTGCTCAATGGCGACGGGCATGTTGCACAACACTGACGGGCTGCCTGGGCCTGTGATCGTGAAGAGGTTCGGGAATCCCGCGACCTGAAGCCCGAGGTAGTTCTGAGGGCCTGCAGTCCATGCGTCAGCTAGTGACCGGTTGTCCCGGCCGCGTATGTCCATGCGGAGCAGCGGGCCAGTCATCGCGTCAAACCCGGTCGCGAAGACGATGACGTCGAGCGGATAATGTGACGTGCTGGTTTGGATGCCGTCGGCTGTGATGGTTTCAATCGGCGTTTCCCGCAGATCAACCAGCGTGACGTTCTGGCGATTGAAGGTCTCGAAATAGTTGGTGTCGATTGGTGGCCGCTTGGAGGCGTAGGGATGATCGATACTGGAAAGCTTCGCTGCGGTTTCGGGGTCTGAGACAGTCTCGCGAATCTTGGCCCTGATGAATTCAGCGGCGGTATCGTTGGCGGCTTTGTCGAACGGAATATCCTGGAACGCGGCGCGGAACTGTAGTCCGCCGCGCTCCCACGCAGCTTCGTAGATTTTCTGCCGCTCGGCCTCACCGACGTCGAAGACTTTTTGCTCTGATATCGTGAATGCGTGACCGGCGGGTGTGATGCGCGTTGTTGCGCGGATCTCATCGAAGTTGTCGCGAATGTAGTCTTTGAAGTCCTGGCTCAACGGCTTGTTCCGCGCTGGGACGCTGTAGTTGGCGGTGCGCTGGAAGACCGTCAAATCCTCCGCAGTTTCGGCAATGACGGGGGCACTTTGGATGCCGGTCGAGCCCGTACCGATCTGGCCAACACGCTTTCCGCTGAAGTCAACGCCGTCGTGGGGCCACTCGCCGGTGTGAAACCACTGACCTGCAAAGTCACCCAGGCCGGGGATCTTCGGGATGTTCGCAGCCGAGAGGCAGCCGACCCCGGTAATCAGGAATTGCGCCGAAAGGGTCTTGCCGTTCTCAGTGCGCACGCGCCAACGGTTGGCGGCTTCATCGTAGTGCGCGGATTTGACCCGAGTTGAAAGCTGGATGTCTTTGCGCAGGTCCAGCTTGTCGGCGACGAAGTTCAAGTATCGCAGGATCTCTGGTTGCGCCGGATAGCGCTCGCTCCATTCCCAGTCTTTCACCAGATCGTCGGAGAAGCTGTAGCAATAGGAATGGCTTTCAGAATCGCATCGCGCGCCCGGATAGCGGTTCCAGTACCACGTTCCGCCCACGCCGTCGGCTGCCTCAAGCACGGTCACGGCCAGTCCGAGACGGTCCCGGAGGCAGTGGAGCTGATACAAGCCGGAAAACCCAGCACCGATCACGATGGCATCCAATGGCCGGTCAGTCGGGTGCTGCGCCGCAATGCCGTTCTCATCTGTTGCGCTCATGACGTCTCTCCTTGACGCTTTCTTCGGAGGATCGCCGGGTAATGCGTCATGCGCAACCCCTGCCGCTGCGTGCAAGGGCATTTCTCAAAGTCGGGCAGCGTGCGCGCGCGTCTTTAGGGGCGGCGTTGACACATGGATGACGCAGGCGAAACCCGTTTCGCCAATGCGCCTCACCCGCTCTGCCCCGACGTCAATGGTGGCTCGTCGCCTGCGACGTTTCACGTTCCTGGACGATGCGTTCGGCCTCCTTACCGTAGACTTCCTCGAAATGATCGAACTCGGTTTCGAAGTACGCCGTCCCTTGCGTGGCGGCGCGCAACGACGTCGCCAGCGAGTCATGCGCACTTTGCGGCAAGAGCGCGCGGAAGACATCCCAGCCTCTGGCGTTAGGGTTGCGATCAAAGCCAAGCACCTGGCCGTGAAGCGTGGAAATCAGCGAGACAAGGTCGCCGCAAAAGGGCGACGGGACGTGGATCGTCACGCTCTCAATGGGCTGCAAGAGAACGGAGCCGGCCTGCTCAAAGCCCTCGCGAACACCCATCCGACCGGCGGCGCGGAAGGCGAACTCGTTGCTGTCGACGGAGTGATGTTTTCCATCGGTCAGCGTGACGTGCACATCGACAACGGGAAACCCGCGAGGACCGCTCGCCGTTGCTTCTCGCGCTCCGGCTTCGACCGCTGGAATGAACTTCGCAGGCACAGTTCCACCCTTCACCGTTTCATTAAAGCCAAACCCTTCGCCCCGATTTGCGGGTGTTATGGTCATGACGACATCGGCAAACTGACCGGATCCGCCTGTCTGCTTGCGATGGCGATAGTGAACCGTGGCGGGCCGGGCCGGCGTTTCGCGATAGTTTGCTTCGACGGTTGCTTCCGCGACCTGCAGACCAAACGTGCTCTTCAGGCGTTCATGCAAACGCCGCAAGTGCATCGGTCCTTGGACCTGGACAATCGGGTGTCCGCTGTTTTCATCGCGGGTGACCGTCATGCCGGGATCTTCTTCGGCAAGCAGGCCGAGCACGGTCGTGAGCCGGCTTTCGTCGGTTTCCGTCTTGGCAATCAGTTGGCGGCTCATCATTGGGGGTGTTGGCCGTGACACGGCACGCAGATCTGTCGCTTCGCCTGCGGTGACCAGCTGGCCAACTTTGAGAAAGTCCGATTTCACAGCCAGGCCGATGCTACCCGTTGCAAGCTCGTTCTTGGTGGTTGTGTTTTCTCCTCCGACCTGGAGAAGTGGGCCCAAGTTCGAGCCGCATAAGCTTTGGCCCTGTCGAACTTGATTGCCCAAGGCGCGCAGGAACACGACCTTTCCGGCATGCTGGCGCTGGTCGGCATGGAAGGCCACAGCACTCGCCGATCGGTCGGACGTTGTGTGCGTGTGTTGCGCGAGACGTTCGCGCAGGGCATCGGCGTCCGGCGCCTCATGCCGCAGCGCCTTCATGAGCCGGCGGATGCCGTTGTTGTGTTCGGCCGATCCCAGAAACACGGGGATGAGCTGCGTACTCTGAAGGACCTTGGACGCGATCGAATAGAGGGCCGTCGAGTCTGGGCTCCGGTCTTCGATCAGTTCCTCAAGAAGCCAATCATCGACCTCGGACAACTGTTCGAGCAGCTCGCCACGTGCCTCATGCTCTCGGTTGGCCACGCTGTCCGGCATCTGGACCAGAGCTGACGGCTGACCATCCCGATACTGCCACGCGCGCTCCGAAATGAGATCGACTGCACCCACAACCTTTTCCCCGTCCCGTATCGGAACCTGGCGAAGGATAAGCGGATGGTTGGCAAACTCCTGCAGGCTTGAGACGACATCGCGAATGCGACCTTTCGGTTCGTCCAGCCGATTGATCAGGATCATACAGGGCGTGCCGGCTTCCTCAGCGGCCCTGAGATAAGGTGCGGCAAGCACC
>JBCCOV010000172.1:0-11022 GCA_039039985.1 Pseudomonadota bacterium
CTTTCTGCAATCTCAACGATCTTGCGATTTTGGTTCATTGCGGTTTTACGCAGAAGACCGTAGGCCTCCGGTTCAGTTAGCCCTTTTGACTGCATCAAAATCGCCTTCGCGCGGTCGATCGTCTTGCGGTCTGCGAGTTCCGAACGCGCGGCATCGAGTTCCCGCTGCAAGCGGTCGAACGCGTTGAAGCGGCTGACGGCCATGTCGAGAATCGCGCGCACACGCTCCTTTTTCAGGCCATCGACAATGTAGGCAGACACGCCCGCCTCGACAGCGGCCTCAATCGCGTCCTGGTCGGAACTGTCGACGAACATCGCCACCGGACGCTTCACCGCTCGTGAAACCTGAAACATATGCTCAAGCTGGTCGCGGTTCGGCGTCTCCAGATCAATAACAATCACGTCCGGATCGATCTCGACGACGCGCCGCATCACGTCTGCAGTGTCATCGACGACACTGACAGATGCGATACCGGATTCGCGCAATCCATCCTCAATAATGGATGCCCGAATGCGATTGGCATCAATAACCAATATGCGGAGCGGCTTCTCGACCATCGCCGCATTTTGTGTGCACTGCAGCAATGGCGCAAGTGGGAGATCAATACCTCATGCACAATGCGTTCTGATCGGCCACGCGCCGGTCCGTAACGCGCATGCCTGCTCAGTACATTGATGAATGAAATCGGGACCGCATCCGGGCGGAGCAATGACATGCCCGTCCGGCATCGCAAGGTCATGATCTCGCATCAAGCGCCGACGCATCACGGCTTGCATCCTGCCGCGATTGTGAGCGCCGGCATGGATTGCATTGCTGTTGACCGCCAGCGATTGGCGGCCAAATCGGTGGAACGATATCGCGTCGCCCGGTTTCCCGCGCTTAAGGGTTGTCGCGGCCCTGGATCTGTGTGCGCAGCATATAGCGACGACTGTTTGGATCGAACGGGTCGCGCCGGTGAAGTGTCGCGCGATTGTCCCACATCAGGAGATCGCCGAGCTCCCACTGGTGTGAGTAGGCGAACTGATCTTGCGTTGCATGGGCCCACAAGTCGTCCAGCAGTTGTTCCGACTCCTCAAGAGGCAAACCTTCGACGTAGGCATTGCGACGGCGGCCAAGATACAGGGCTTTCTTGCCGTTGGCCGGATTTGAGATGATCGCGGGATGGAACGTGCCGACTGACGTCATCGGGTCATCGCTGGCCTCCACACCCTGTCGCAAGTAGCCGCCGGAATTGTACGTTCCGTCATGCTTGATCCGGCGCCCCTCAATGCGGCTCCGTAGCTCCGGTGGCATCTCCTCGAATGCCGCGATCATGCCGGCGAGCCAAGTGTTGCCGCCCTCCGATGGAATCTCAACGGAGTAGAGCATTGACGCGCGGGGCGGGTTTTCAAGATAGCTCATGTCCGTATGCCAGACGGCTTCGCCTGATCCGAGACTGCCAACAGCTTTACCGTCCGACGATTTGACGTTGGAGATGACGTAGATCTCGGGAAACCCCTCAACAGCGGTCTTGCCGCTCTCCATGACCGGTGCTTCGTCAAGGTCTCCGAAAAAACGACTGAAGCGAACCAGATCTGCCGGCTCCAGCTTCTGCCCGCGGAATAGAAGCCCGCCGTGTTCGTCGAACAAATTCGAGATGACCGATGCCTGGCTCGCGCCGACGGTTTTGACATCTACGCCGACCACCTCCGCGCCCACCCGCTCGGTGAGTGGCCGAAGTCGCCAACCCGTTCCTTCCACTGCCGTTTCTGGTGTTACCGCCATCTGCTTCGTCCTCCCCAGCGTTCTTGGTTTCGATGTTGCTTTGCCAAGAAATACAACGAATAGGTCGATCGTTCAGCAAAAAGCAGGCGAATGCCGGTCGGCATGCGTCGCCGCATAGGTTTACCCAAGCACCAACAGAAGGCCGCTGACGGCCGAGACTGTGAGAATGAGATAGCGCAGGAGCCGTGCGCTGATGTAGCCGGCTAATGCCGGCGCGGCCCATAGACCAGCGGCAACGCCGGGCGCAAGAAGCAGCGTCGCCCAAAACTGCTCGCTTCGAAACTGGCCAACAGCCAGCAGCGCAAGAATGGAAAGCCCGTTGCCGATGCCGACGAACGTCAGTATGGCACCACGCACTCGGTCAGGACTCAGCCCCTGATAAAGCAACGCAATCGGTGGTGCATGAACGCCGGCGATCGTTCCCAGAAGCCCGGCGCCGCTCCCCGCAACCACGAGGTTGCGTTTTGTCAGTTTGGCCGACCAGCCGGACAGGGCCATGCCGACGCTTAGGACCACGATCCCGCCCAGCAATCGGGCCAAGCTCGTGCCATCTACGACTGCAAGGACGATCGTGGCTGTGGCCGTGCCTAGGACTAGTCCTAGCAACGCCGACCGCAACTCTTGCTGATCGACTTTTGCCGGAACACGCCAAAGTGCCAATACCGAAAGCACTAACGAGGCAACCAGAACAGGACCGGGTGCATAGATCGGATTGATCAGCAGCAGCAGCGGTATCGCAAACAGATTGAGCCCCATGCCGATGGCCGCCTGGCTGGCCGAGCCAACCAACATGACAAGAGTTATCAGTGTCAGCTCAACAAGGGTCGGGTCTATGGTCATGATCAGCGAGCGTAACGTGTGCGCCAAGGTCCGCCAATCGGTTCCTGTCTCACTTCCAGTCCCGAAATCGCGCTGGTGGGCGTTGGTGAAGGTCGATGTGGCTTCGACCAGCTTTGATGCTCGAAAACCCGCTGCGGGCCTTAAGCGGTTAAGACGGGTTGACCGCCGCTGGAGAAGGATCTGATACCGGCGATACAAACAGGCACGTCGTGCTCGCGATGCCGGAACGGTTATGGTGATTCTACGAGGTGGGATGTCATGGATGATCAACTCCCAAGTCTAATGTTCCAGCCGCTCCGATTGCCATGTGGAGTCGTTCTCAAGAACCGCATTGCGAAGTCCGCTATGTCCGATTCGCTCGGCGACGGGCGCGGCAACCCGACGGCCGCACAACTTCGGCTATATGAACGCTGGGCTCAGGGTGGATTGGCTTTGTCTGTCATCGGCGAAGTGCAAGGCGACCCGACGGCTGCTGAGAAACCCGGCAATCTTGTACTTCGCTCCGACTCCGATCTGGTCGCGTTTGAAACCTTGGCGCGTAGAGGAGTGGCCCACGGTGCGCAATTGTGGCTACAGCTCGGTCATGCCGGTGCGATGACGCATCCGCCGATCGGCGAGCCGAGAGGACCAAGCGCGATTGATGTACCCGGCCTGACCTGTCGCGCTTTGACGAGAGACGAGATCGTCGCACTACCGTCCGAGTTCGCCCGGACGGCAAGTCTAGCGAAAGACGTCGGCTTCGGTGGCATACAAATTCATGCAGCTCATGGGTTCCTACTTGGCCAATTCCTCTCACCCTTGTTCAACAAGCGCACCGATGCATTTGGTGGCCCTATCGACTCACGCATGAAACTGTTGATGGATGTCATCAATGAGGTTCGCAGGTCAGTCGGCCCACATTTTCCAATCAGCATCAAACTGAATGCCACCGATCAGCTGGAGGGCGGCTTTGACGACGTTGACTCCAGCAAGGTGATCGCCGCTCTAGACCAGACCTCCATCGATCTGATCGATATCAGCGGCGGAACCTACTTTCCGGGCGCAAAGTCGGCCTCCGACGCCTCGGGAGGTGGGCCACACTTTCTCAGTTTTGCGGAACGCGCGCGGCGGCTTACAACCAAACCGCTCATGGTTACCGGTGGCTTCAAGACACTCCAACAGGTGACTGACGCAGTCGCCAATCGTGGCGTCGACGTCGTTGGCCTTGCGCGCGCGCTGGCTCTCGATCCTGACCTTCCAAACAAGTGGAGGACCGGAGTGCAGAGCAACGTTGCGTTTCCGAGGTTTCAGAACCCGCCAGAAGGTGGTGTCACCGCATGGTTTACAATGCGGCTCACTGAACTCGGCGAAGATCGTGAAAGCTCGGATGTGATCTCACTGGAATCGGCGATACGAGACTACCAAGATCGTGACAGGCGTCGTATCTCCATCTGGAATGCACATTTTGGCTTGTGATGTGCTGGGCATTCCGCCGCAATCGTGGCAGGGTTGAGTACGCCTGTCAGGGGTAGGCGGTTCTTGCGGACCCAACAGCGGAGCGGTGGATACCTCCATGGGTGAACATATGACGAGCCTGTTGATGGCGCTCGGCATTTTTTCCGTTGGGTTTGTAAGCATCGGGCCCAACATTCTGGCAATCATCGGCACGTCAATGGAACGAGGGCGCCGTCAAGGTGTTGCGCTGGCGCTTGGCGTTGGCACGGGCTCGGGAATCTGGGCAGCGCTGACCGTGATAGGGCTGACCGCTCTTGTGACCGCTTATGCGTGGGCCGTAACGCTGCTGAAGATTTTCGGTGCAGTCTATTTGCTCTGGCTGGCTTATAAATCACTCAAATCTGCCATGGCGCAGAAGGTCGACATGACTGCGACGGTGGCTAAAGGCAACAGCCTCTACCGGCGGGGGCTTTTGATTCAAATGACGAACCCGAAAGCCGCTCTCCATTGGATTGCGATCGTTGGAATCGGCCTCGGTCCTGATGCGCCAATGTGGATTGGCATTTTGCTGATTGTCAGTACGACATGCCTGTCGATCCTTGGGCATCTTGCCTATGCCTTCACGTTTTCAACTCAACCCGTTGTTGTGTTCTACCGGCGTGCGCGCAGGTGGATTGATGGACTGCTCGGCCTGTTCTTTACAGTCGCAGCGTTCAAGCTTGCCACATCCCGGATCTAGCTTCTTTCCATCTATCGCAATGCGTTGCCCGCTAGACGAATAGTGCGCCCAGCTCAATCTGAAACATTCTAGGCTCTTCAACACCGATTGCAGATGAGGCTTAACGATGGCTGAAACAGTCTTGACGCTCGATGACATTGAAGAACTGGCGCAGAACGCCTTGCTCTCGGCGGGTGCCAGTTCCGAGAACGCAGCATCCGTCGCGCGATCAACGCGGCTTGCCGAGCGCGATGGCGTCCGTAGCCATGGCCTGCTCTACGTGCCGATTTACGCCGAACACGTCCGCTGCGGTAAGGTCGATGGGCAGGCAACGCCGTCCGTTGCGCAACCGCGACCAGGCGTCGTGCGGATCGACGCGGGTTCCGGCTTTGCGCACCCGGCAATCGACGCCGGGTTCGACGCCTTCATGGCAGCCGCGCGCACAAACGGTGTCGCCGTGATGAACGTCTATAACTCTTACAACTGCGGTGTTCTCGGGCACCATGCCGAACGTATCGCCGAAGCCGGTTTGCTGGGCCTGTGTACGACCAATGCACCGGCCTCGATTGCCCCCGTCGGCGGCCGCAAGGCGGTTATCGGAACCAATCCATTCGCGATCGCGGCGCCCGGCGGCGACAGCGGTGCGACCTTTGTCATCGATCAGTCAGCGAGTATTATCGCAAGATCAGAAATCATGCTGCGGGCACGCCAAGGCGAACAGATCGACCCCGCCTGGGCACTCGACGCAGACGGCCGCCCGACTGCTGATCCAGCCGTTGCGCTAACGGGCTCCATGGCGCCAGCCGGCGGGCCTAAAGGATTCGGCATTGGCTTGATGGTGGAACTGCTGGCCGCTTGTTTGTCAGGCGCAGTTTTGGGCAAGGACGCCAGCTCCTTCGCCAGCCCAGCGGGCGGGCCACCGAACACCGGCCAATGCTTCATCGCTTTCGAGCCGGTCGCATGTTCAGGCGGTGCCTTTAACGCGCGTGTTACAGCGCTCGTAGCGGCAATTTCGGAGCAGGAGGGCGCACGCCTGCCGGGCAGTCGCCGACGATCCGCGCGCACGCGGATCTTAGCGGATGGCGTTCGGGTCGACGACGCACTGCTTGCGCAGATCCGGGCCCTCAACGCGAATTGAACCGAGGCGATATAGTCCGCGCGTCGACAAAGGCCGCAAACCGAGACGCTACAGGATCTGGCTCAAGAACTCTTTTGTGCGCGGGTCCTTGGCTTCAGAAAAGAACGTAGCAGGCGGGCCGTGCTCGACGATGACACCGCGATCGGTGAAGTAGATGTGGTCGGCAATCTCCCGCGCGAAGCCCATTTCGTGTGTGACGAGGATGCATGTCATCCCGTCCTGCGCGAGGTCCTTGATGGTAACAAGCACTTCCTTCACCGTTTCGGGGTCAAGCGCTGCGGTGACTTCGTCGAACAACATGACGTCCGGGCTCATCGCCAGTGAGCGCGCGATGGCGACGCGCTGCTGCTGCCCGCCAGACAGCTCGCCAGGATAGTTGTCTTCCTTGCCTTCCAGTCTGACTTTCTTGATCAAAGCGCGGGCGCGTTGCTCGACATCGGCCTTTGTTTGTTTCAGGACCTTGATCGGGGCCATCATAACATTTTCGAGCGCAGTCTTGTGCGGAAACAGGTTGTACTGCTGAAACACCATGCCAACCTTTTTTCGCAATTCCAGCTTGTCGAGATTGGGATCGTGCACCTCCTGACCTTCGACCGTAATCGAGCCGGACTGAATGTCATTCAGCGCATTGATGCAGCGGATCAACGTCGACTTTCCCGACCCGGACGGACCGATGACGCAGACCACCTCACCCTTCATGATATCGAATGAGATGCCTTTTAGCACTTTGAGCTCGCCAAAGGATTTGTGCACGTCCTTGAGCGAGACGATGGGCTGGTCTGGTGTCCAAGTGCCGTTCGACATGTCCGCTTCCTAGAGTTTCACAGCGTAACGTCTCTCGAGCGCGATTGTTATCCGTGCAATCGGATAGCAATACGCGAAGAAGATAAGCAGGGCGAAGCTGTAGAACGGCACCAAGAGTTCGGGCCGATTGTTTTCCGCCTCGATCGCTTGGCGCGTGAGCGTAATCAGCTCTTCCACGCCAAGCAGCGAACACAGCGGCGTCGCCATCGTCAGGATTGCATACCAGTTCATCCAGGGCGGGATCATGCGCTTAAAGCACTGTGGCAGAATGATCTGCCAAAGCGTCTGGGTTCTCGAGAAGGCCAGCGACTCTGCCGCTTCCCACTGCCCGCTTGGCACGGATTGAATCGCACCTCTGACCACTTCGGCAATGTTCGCCATAATCGGCAAACAAAGCCCGAAGACGGCCTTCATCCAGTCAGGAATGCGAATCACGAATCCGCCGATCTCGATCTCAAACGGCAACGCGAGCAGAACTATGAAGAGCAGGACAAGCCAAGGTGAATTGCGAAACGCCTGAACCGTGCCTTTGGCGAACACCCGAACGACACCGATTGTCGAGATCTGGGCAAGACCAAGCGCAACGCCGAGCGCCGTACCGATGACCATCGTCAGCAGCGAGATGACAACGTTAAACAAGAAACCCTGTGTTACGAGGAATGGCAGCCACTTGTAGAGTGCGGCCCACGCGTCGGTCATTGTGTAGTTTGTTTGCGCCAATGCGATCGTTGGCCATGCAAGTGCGATGCAGGCAAGCGCCGGCAATGTCCATAGCGGTAGAGATGCAAACCATCTCGAAAAGCCGATAGGATCCACCGCCGTGCGGCCTGACGGATCGTACGGTAGCAGCACCGGCAGATCGGTTGACGACGTCGTCGTGATACCTGGTATCAAACGCGGCTTCACAGTTACCCCCCGTACCCTGGGATTTTCATGGCGCGCTCCCAACGGGACATGCCGATCACAAGAATGCCGACCAACACTATGAATGAGACGAATAGAAACAGCATCGTCGGGTACTGCGCGCTCGGGTAATCATTCCAGATGCCGACGCACTCGTAGAGGAGCTCGGGCACGGCGATGCCGATGGCTTGCGTGGTGGTCTTAACGAGGTTGACCAGGTTGTTGTTCAGGGCCGGCAGCGAAACCCGAAACGCAAGGGGCAGAACGACTTCCATGTAAGTCTGAAGGCGCGTGAACCCGAGCGACTTCGCCGCCTCTTGCGTAGACTCCGGGACAGCTTCAATGCCTGCGCGGAAGATCTCGACATTGAATGCACCGGCGAACATTGAGAGCGAGATAATGGCCCAGCCGACGTTCGAAATCAGCGGGACCTCCGTCCAGCCGTCCGCGCCGGTGACCGTTGGCGTGAACTGGCCCAACGCGAAGTAGAAGAAGAGCAGCTGGACAAACGGCGGCGTGTTTCGGAAAAACTGAATGTAGGCCTGAACAATGCCGCGGACGAAGCGGCTCGGTGAGCCCTGGGCCCACGCACCGACAATGCCAATAATGACAGAAAGAATGACACACGCGATGGAGAGGATAACGGTATAGCCGAGGCCACTGACGATGCGATTCCACTGTCGTGGATCGTGAAAGAAAATGAAGTTCCAGCGGGGATAGTCTTCGGCAAGCTGACGAAAGAACTCAGCAAACCCTTCGATCATTCAGCGCCTCCCGAAACCCGGCTAACAGAACCCGGGCAACGCACAGGTCGTTGCCCGGATCACACCAAATGATCTTTCGCTATTTCTTCGCTGCAATCCAGTCCGCATACTCTTTTTTCTTGGCAGCGAGGTAGGTTGTTGGCTTGATGCCCCACTTCTTCTCAAGTTCAACCAGCTTACCCGACTGATGCATGTTGAAAATCAGGCCGGACATGAAGTTGCCGAAGACACAGTTTCTCTCAGCCAAAGGAACAGCAAGGCCCCATGGGTTGTCGTCTTCGGATTGCAGAGGCATTTCGAAGTCATTGTAGTCGCCGGACGCCAGGTCGGATCCAATCGACGAGTCGTCGTAAACCCAAGCGACGCACTTCTTGTCGCGCAGCGCCTGTTTGGCCTCCGCATTGCCGGTGAACGCAACGATGTTCACGCCGTAGCGCTCGGTGACGATCTTGTTGTAGAATGCGCCTTGCTTGCCGCAGACCGGCTTGCCGCGCAGATCTTCCCATTTCGAAAACTTGAGCGCCTTTGGGGCCATGACGTTTGTGCCCGATGTGTAATACGGCGGCGAGACAATACCCACGATTTTGCGGCGGTCCGGTCGGTCCGACATGGTCGCAATGAACATGTCAACTTTGCCCTGCTCAAGAAACTGCATCCGGTTGGACGACTGGACGGCGACGAGCTTGAGCTTCACGCCCATCGCATCCGCCATGGCCTGAGCCACGTCGATTTCCATGCCGACAATCTTGCCGCTTGGATCGCGGAAGCCCCATGGCTTGTAGTCTGCCTTAACGCCGACGACGACTTCGCCGCGAGACATCACCTTTTTCCAAGTGTCATTGGTGCACGTTTGTGCGCTTGCCGCCCCGGCGGCGAGAAGCATGCTTCCCACTGTTGCGGCCACGCCGACCGACAGGTTCGTCTTCATAGGTCTTACCTTTCCTGCTGCTCTTCCGATTGGCCGTCGCGCGACGGCCGTCTCGCTCTTGCCAGTAGACACCGAGGAGTTCGTTACTGCGCTCGACACGGGCAATCCGGTCTCGCGCCTTCTTGCCGCTTCGACGCACAGCCATTCCAACAATTGCCTCCAGGAGAACAAGAGGCGCAACATGTGATGGGAAAAACTGCGGGCTCTCGGTCTCGACAAGAAACACCGACGACGAGACCGGCAACAACGGTGAGTAAACGCCGTCCGTAATCGAGATGACGTGCGCGCCACGTTCATAAGAGAGGCGAGCTGCCTCGATCGACGCACGCGCATAATGATCGAAAGACACTACAATGACGGCGTCGCGGGAATCAAGATCGGTCAGAGCACTGGCGATCGGCGTGCCACCACGGCCGGCTCGAATCCAGTTGTCGAATACCATGTCAGCCATGTACCCAAGGTAGTCGACAAACGCCGCCGCGCTGAGATTCCCGATAAGAACGACGCGACGTGCGCCAACCAGTGTATCAGCCGCGGCTGCGAGACGCTCGGTATCCACAGTCTCAAGCAAGTGCTGAATGGCCCGCACAGCAGACGAGGCTTGGCTAACGACGAACTTCCCGCGACCGGTCTGTGCACCGGCGTCGAAGTTCTGAAGGTCTGAGACGCTCTCGGCAAATGACACCTTCTGCCGCTTCAGATCTTGCCGGCAGATGTCGCGCAAATCCTCATATGTGTCGCAGCCGACGGCCCTGGCCAATCGCGAGAATGTTGGTGCCGCCAGCTCTGACCGGGTTGCAATGCGGCGCAGTGAAAGCGTGGCGATATCCTCGGGATGCTCAAGAACGAAATTCGCAGCGCGCCGCAGTTGCGGGCTGAGCTCTCCAAGATGCGGCAGGATGCAGTCTTGGAGTGTCATGCCCAGACTTTTTCTCACACTTGCGCCCACGTGAACCTCTGACCGCGCCGTAACGATCGCCAAGTTATCATCTGACAGTATGCAACAAACGTTTCACTCGGCAATTGAAAACTTTCGCATGCCGTGCCGCAATTTTATTTAAGCCTGCCCTGCATATGAAACACTTGACACTGTGCCTGTCCTTATCTGTAACATTCGTTGCAAGAACGCGAGCAGTGCGCCACGCTTGGTGTCGTCACTGGGCGTCATCTTTGAGCGGACACGGTGTCAATGACTGGTACACAGGACTTGCCGAGCCACGCTTCAGTCGTTGTCATCGGTGGGGGCGCGATGGGATGCTCGACGCTATACCATCTCGCGCGAGCAGGTGTTGTGGACGCGATCCTCGTTGAACAGAACAAACTGACTTCTGGCACGACCTGGCATTCCGCAGCCCAAGTTCGCGCCCTTCGCTCGACGAAGAGCATGACAGATCTGATCCGCTATTCCGTGGATCTCTACAAGAGACTGGAAGAAGAGACGGGGCAGGCGACAGGCTGGATCGGCAAGGGCTCGCTATCGATCGCAACAACCCCGGATCGCCTCACGCACATTCGCAGGCAGGAGGCACTCGCACGGCTTTACGGTGTGGCAGCCCGATCGATTAGCGTCGGCGAAGCGCGCGAGCGCTGGCCCCTCATGAACGCGGACGACGTGATCGGCGCTGTATGGTCACCGGATGACGGACGCGTTAGCCCATCGGACCTCTGCGCCGCCTTGGCCAAGGGTGCCCGAGCGCGCGGCGCGAAAATCTTTGAAGACACCGGCGTC
>JBCCOV010000173.1:0-11015 GCA_039039985.1 Pseudomonadota bacterium
ACCGGTTAACCAAAAAACTGTCGCAACTTGTCGCGCTAATTCGCATTTGTCGCATAGATCATCTCCGCCCCCACCCCAACGCGAGTGTTCCCGCGTTGGGCATTTCATATGTCGAGATGCCGAACACGCCATCTCGATGGGGCCTGGCCGCAGGCCGGAGCAGCCCGTGAGCGAAGAGTCTTTGATTGCGCTGTTCGCACGCTCGCAGGCTCGCGGCTCGAGCGCGGGCTATCCTGCTTGGCTCCGTTTCAGGCCGCGACTGCGGCCCGGCGCGTTGCGCCGCCCCCGCGGAGGGCCCGGCCGCAAGGCCGGAACAGCCCGTGAGCGATCAACAACACGCGCTAAGTCACGCGTCGCAGCGTCAGGTTGATGCGCCCGGGCGCATCCAGAAGGCTGCCGGTTCCGGGCAGGATACGGTCGATACCGTGATAGGCGAGGCGCGCCGCGCCTCCCAGGACGACGAGGTCACCGGAGCGAAGTCGGAGGCGGCTGGTCGGGTCACGTCGTTTGAGTCCCCCGATCCGAAACCAGGCGTCGTCTCCAAGAGAGAGGGAAACAACGGGGGCGGTGAATTCCGCCTCGTCGGCGTCGCAATGCAGTCCCAGCCGGCTGTCGGCAGCGTAACAGTTAATAAGACAGGCCTCCGGTGGGGGTGCTGTTGGGGCCACATCTGCCCAAATTGTTTTCAACATGTCGGGGATGGGCGGCCAAGCACGGCCGGTTTCGGGATGGTGCGCCTGATAACGGTAGCCGCCGATCTTGTCTGTCACCCAGCCCAGGGGGCCGCAGTTTGTCATCTGTACGGAGAGCGGTTTCCCTGTTCTCGGCATTGTTGGGATGTATAGCGGCGCCGCGGCGATCGCAGCCCGGATCTCCGCCAGCAATCGAGACTGTTGATCAGGTGAAAGATATTCCGCGATATGGAGAAATCCGTCAGGGGCCATGATTGTTCCATTCGCTGCAATGTGCACACATTCTGCTGTATTTCGCCGGTGGAGACTTGCCAAAAAGGCCACAGCCAAAAAAACCTTCGCCGTTGAAGGGAATCTTCGCTGTGCCTATATACGGCGCCGAACCGCTGCACGCTCGAGGAGACTGCTTCAACCAGCTTGCGGTGCTGGCGACTGAGCGCCTGCTCAGCCAGGGCTCCCAGCAGTCTGCCACTGAAGAGGGGACTATACATGTCGAAAGTCATAGGGATCGACCTTGGTACCACCAACTCCTGCGTTGCAGCGATGGAAGGTGGGACGCCGAAAGTCATCATCAACGCCGAGGGTGCGAATACGACACCTTCGATCGTCGCATTCAGCGAGGATGGCGAGAAGCTCGTGGGCCTTCCTGCGAAACGCCAGGCCGTGACAAACCCGGCCAGAACGTTCTTTGCGATCAAGCGGCTGATCGGCCGGCGTTATGACGACCCGACGGTCGCCAAGGACAAGGATCTTGTTCCCTATGAAATCGTTAAAGGCCCGAACGGTGACGCGTGGGTCGAAGCCGACGGCAAACAGTATTCCCCGCAGCAGATTTCCGCGTTCATCCTTCAAAAGATGAAGGAAACGGCCGAGTCGTACATTGGTGGAACCGTCACGCAGGCCGTGATTACCGTGCCGGCCTACTTCAATGACGCGCAGCGCCAGGCGACGAAGGACGCAGGCAAAATCGCCGGCCTTGAGGTGCTCCGGATCATCAACGAGCCGACAGCGGCTGCTCTCGCCTACGGCCTGGACAAAAAAGACAGCGCACGCACGATCGCCGTCTATGACCTCGGCGGTGGCACATTCGATATCTCAGTTCTCGAAATCGGCGATGGCGTCTTTGAAGTGAAGTCGACGAACGGTGACACGTTCCTCGGCGGTGAAGACTTCGACATGAAGCTCGTCAACTACCTCGCCGACGAGTTCAAGAAAGAAAACGGGATCGATCTCCGCCAGGACAAGCTCGCGCTGCAGCGGCTTAAAGAGGGTGCCGAGAAGGCGAAAATCGAGCTGTCGTCGTCAACGCAGACCGAAGTGAACCTGCCGTTTATCACCGCAGACCAATCGGGGCCAAAGCACCTCACGATCAAGATGACCCGCGCCAAGCTCGAGAGCTTGGTGGACGAGCTGATCCGTAAGACCCTAGGGCCCTGCGAGGCGGCTCTGAAAGATGCCAATCTCAAAGCTGCGGAAATCGACGAAGTGGTTCTGGTCGGCGGCATGACGCGCATGCCGAAGATCCAGGAAGTGGTGAAGAACTTCTTCGGCAAAGAACCCCATCGTGGGGTCAATCCGGATGAGGTTGTGGCCGTTGGTGCTGCAATCCAGGGTGGCGTGCTTCAGGGCGACGTGAAGGACGTCCTTTTGCTGGATGTTACGCCACTCTCGTTGGGCATCGAGACGCTCGGCGGCGTATTCACTGGGCTTATCGAGCGCAATACGACGATCCCGACGAAGAAGAGCCAAGTGTTCTCCACGGCAGACGACGGGCAAACAGCGGTAACCATCAAGGTCTACCAAGGTGAGCGCCAAATGGCGGCCGACAACAAGCATCTCGGAACGTTTGACCTTGTCGGTATTCCGCCGGCGCCACGTGGCGTGCCCCAGATTGAAGTCACCTTCGATATTGACGCGAACGGCATCGTCAACGTCAGCGCAAAAGACAAGGCGACGTCGAAAGAGCAGTCTATTCGCATTCAGGCCTCTGGTGGCTTATCCGAGACCGACATCGAAACGATGATCAAGGACGCTGAGGAGCATGCCGCGGAGGACAAAGAGCGTCGCGAGCAGGTCGAGACTCGTAACCATCTGGAATCGCTGATAAACTCGACGGAGAAGTCTCTGTCTGAAGCCGGTGACAAAGTCACTGGTGAGGCCAGGGATGAGGTCGAAAAGGCCGTTACGGACGCCAAATCAGCGCTGGAAAGCGAAGACGCGGAGACGATGAAGGCCGCTGCAGCTGCCTTGGCGCAAGCTGCGATGAAGATAGGCGAGGCCATATACGGTTCGTCGACAGATGCTGGACCGGGTGCTGGAGAAGAGCCTCCATCATCGTCGTCTGAAGACGAGAACGTCGTTGATGCCGATTTCGAAGAAGTCGACGACGACAAGAAAAGGTCGGCCTAGTGGTTAGGTGCATGTTGGCCGCGGCCTGTGTCTCGGCTGACATGCCACCCTCCATTGCGACGCGGAAATCGCGATCGGTCTCGCGTCACTGCGCGCGGTTCGCGAGGGCGAGCGTTGCAGCCCACGGAATATATTCCTCAGATCCCGTGCGTAAGATTGTGTTGATTGGTGATCCGTTTATGCACGGCCTTGCTCAATCGACCCAGACAAACCAATTACAGCAACACATCTTGTTCCTCGGCCGCGTGCGCTGTTCACGGCAGATGCACAATTGCCGTAACAACTCTACAGTCGTGACGCCTGCGATGCCTGTGGCCGAACGCAAGTAAGACCAGACGTTGACCAAGTTTTTGGTCACTCCAAAACCGAATTGAAGTCAGCCCGAATTGAAGTCAGCCATGTCGAAGCGGGACTATTACGAGATCCTAAGTGTGGGCCGGACCGCGAGCGATCAGGAGATCAAGTCTGCCTTTCGCAAGCTTGCAATGGAGTATCATCCTGACCGGAACGCGGGCGACACCACCGCTGAAGTTCGCTTCAAGGAGGTTAACGAAGCTTACGACGTTCTGAAGGATGCGCAGAAGCGGGCTGCCTACGACCAATTCGGCCATGCGGCATTTGAAGGCGGAATGGGCGGCCGCAACGCGGGCGCCGGATTCGGGCCGGAGTTTTCCTCCTCAATGGAGGATATCTTCGAGAACTTCTTCGGCGAGTTTATGGGCGGGCGCCGCGGCGGTCGCGGGACCTCTGGACGTGAGCCCGGGGCAGATCTTCGCTACAATATGGAAATCTCGCTGGAGGAAGCGTTTTCCGGCAAGACGGCACAAATCCGTGTGCCAACCAGCGTCGTGTGCGAAACGTGTTCCGGCACGGGGGCCAAGCCAGGTACCAAACCGGTCACGTGCTCGACATGCGGCGGCTACGGAAAAGTGCGCGCAAGTCAGGGCTTTTTCACAATTGAGCGCACCTGCCCGACCTGCCAAGGTCGCGGAGAAATGATCGAGGATCCGTGCGTCACATGCGCGGGCACGGGACGGGTCACGAAAGAGCGAACGCTATCTGTTAGCATCCCCGCAGGTGTAGAGGATGGCACGCGGATCCGACTTGCCGGTGAAGGCGAAGCGGGTCTGCGCGGCGGTCCGACTGGTGATCTCTACATCTTCCTGTCCATCACGCCGCATGATTTCTTCCAGCGCGACGGTGCTGACTTGTTCTGCCGCGTTCCCATCTCAATGGTGACAGCCGCACTCGGAGGCATGGTTGAGGTGCCAACCGTCGAAGGTACGATAAACCGTGTGCGCATCCCGGAAGGATCCGAGACTGGCAAGCAGTTCCGTCTTAAAGGCAAAGGGATGCCCATCCTGCGTTCGAAGACGACGGGTGACCTTTACATCCAGGTTGACGTAGAGACACCGAAAAACCTTACGTCGCGCCAACGCGAGCTGCTGAAGGAATTCGAACGCGAAAGCAAAACCGGAACAAGCCCAGACAGCGAGGGATTTCTCGAACAAGTGCGCAGGCTTTTCACGGCGAAAGGTGATTAAGACGGTCTTTGGAGACTGTGAGCGCTGCCGGGAACGTAAGCGGCGAATAAAGAAATGAGGGTCAGTTCGATGTCGTCCCAAACCAAGCTTCTGTTTGTTTCGGGTTCGGCCCGGGCGGATTCCGTCAACAAGAAGCTAGCGCGTTTAGCCGAGCGGACGGCGGAAGCGAACGGCGTCCCAAGCGCGTTTGCGGATCTCGGCGACTACCCCATGCCGATTTATGACGGAGATATCGAGGCTGATACCGGCGTTCCCGAAGCCGCCGTCAAGCTGAAGCACCTGATGTCGGTTCACGACGGTGTTTTCATTGCGTCGCCTGAGTACAATGCTGGCATGACGCCACTCTTGAAGAATGCGATTGACTGGATCAGCCGTGTCCAAGAAGGCGATGAGCCGCGCGGTACTGTGTTCAAAACGCGCGTGTTCGCTCTTGGCGCCGCAACGCCCGGTGGTCTGGGCGGCGTACGGGGGCTGATGCAACTGCGACAAACACTGGCTCTCGGGCTTGGGGCCGTGGTTTTACCTGATCAAGTCATGGTCCCGCATGCCATGACCGCGTTCGACGGTGACGGAGCGCTGAAAGAAGAGCAGTCGATAGAGCGCCTGAAAGGCGTCATCGAACGATTGGCCCGCGCAGCACGGCTGCTTCACGGTTCGGACACATGATGCATAGCGATGAAATCTCACCGCGCGAACGCTTGATCGTGGCACTCGACGTGCCGTCGCCTGAAGAGGCCCGCGCGTTGGTGGCGCAGATTGGCGATGCAGCCTCATTCTACAAAGTCGGTCTCGAACTAGTTTTGGCTGGTGGACTGGATCTTGTGCGCGAACTGCACGCCTCTGGGAACCGCGTCTTCCTGGACATGAAGCTCCTGGACATTGCGAATACGGTGGAACGGGCCGTTGCAGCCGCAGCAAAGACCGGCGCGACATGCCTGACAGTCCACGCCACCGACACGCAGACGCTGAAGGCTGCAGTTGCGGGACGCGGAGATACATCGCTCAAGCTACTCGGCGTCACGGTGTTGACGAACCTGAGTTCGGATGACCTCATCGAGCAGGGAGTAACCCGCTCGCCTCTGGACGTGGTTGCCCATCGGGCGCGCTTGATTGCCCAGATCGGGATTGATGGTGTGGTCGCGTCGGGGCATGAGGCCGCGCACGTCCGCCAAGCTGTCGGACCGGATACCTTGATTGTGACACCAGGGATTCGCCGCAAGAGTGATCAAGCGGGTGATCAAGCGCGCGTGACAACACCGGAGATGGCCATTGGCAGTGGTGCTGATTACGTGGTCGTTGGGCGCCCGATTTCCCGAGCAACCGATCCGAAAGCGGCAGCTGAAGGCGTCGTCGCAGAGATTGCGACGGCAGTCGCGAGCAAGCCGCTCGCCGTGTCGTAGCGCAAACTTGCGAGCCGGCGAAGTGGTTCCGCCTGTGGCGGACATGATCAGCCGAGCGTCGCCCAAAAATAGATCGGAACGGCCGCGTAGCTCAGAAACGCGAGTGCGAGGAAGGTCCGCGCCCACACGGCCGTGAAGCGCCAGCCCAGAACGCCGATCAGAATAGCGCCAAACGCCATCTCTGCGATCGCGACTTCCCGACCGTGATGATCGTTGTCCCAATAGGAGAGCGGCGAGATAAATCTCCAGTCGCTCAATGGCCAGAAATGCCGATGCGCATCATCGTTGTGAACGGGGAAGTCCAGGAGAACGTGAAGCAGACCGGCCATGCCGAGCACAGCGATCCAGCCTGAGCGCGTAGCAAGGCCGATGAGTGATATCGAGGCCCACAGCGGGATCGAGTTGGAAACTGCACTGAAAGTCTGCCAAGGCTCTGACCAGTACGTGATGCGCCAGATCTGCGCAGACGACTGTCCGTCGATCAGACGTCCCCAGAAATAGAGTGTGAAGATTGAGAGATCAGGCAGCAAGGCACCAGCGAGCGCGAGGCTGTTCCGGGCAGGTGCGCCGCGTCGGGCTAGCGCCGCCGAGGCCACGAGCATATGTGTTGCTGTATTCAAGACCCAGATCCGGCGTTGCTTGATTGTGCGCGAGTGGCGAAGGTGTAGATCAGACCGTCAGTCTATAGACATGAGGAAACGATGGCCAAAGGGTACGTAATTGCGCGGGCAAATGTGACCGATCCGGAGAAGTGGTCGCAGTACGCCGCAAAGGCGAGCGAAGCCATGAAGATCTACGGCGGCACGCCGATTGTGCGTGGCGGGCGCTGCGAAGTTGCCGAAGGTGAAGGTCGCGCCAGAAACGTCGTGATCGTGTTCGAGTCCTTCGAAGCCGCCCGCGCCTATGCGCATTCACAAGAGTACGCGGATGCACGCGCTCTGCGCGCCGGTGCCGGCGTCATCGACATTGTCGTCGTCGAAGGTCAGTAGCGCCATGTCGACGGGCGCAGGCGAACGCACGGCGCACCATCGCCAAATGGCACCTTGGCGCGCCGTGGTTCTGACCCTGTTCCCGGATATGTTTCCTGGACCGCTCGGATTTTCCCTGGTTGGCACGGCGCTCAATACGGGCCTCTGGTCCCTTGAGGCGAAAGACATCCGCGATCACGGGATCGGGCGCCATCGCGCCGTGGACGACACACCGGCTGGCGGCGGAGCCGGCATGGTCCTGCGATGTGACGTTGTTTCGGCGGCGATTGATGCGGCCAGCGGTTCGGAAGGCATCGCGTTACCCCGGATTTGTTTGTCGCCGCGCGGTGAACCGTTTACGCAGGCGCTCGCGCATGAGTTGGCGGCTGGCCCGGGCGTTCTCATGGTTGCCGGCCGGTTCGAAGGCATTGACGAACGCGTCATCGAAGCGCGCGATTTGCGTGAGATCTCGATCGGCGATTTCGTGATGTCCGGCGGTGAATTGGCGGCAATGGCGATTCTTGATGCCTGCGTACGCCTGTTGCCGGGCGTCCTCGGTGCCGAGCAGTCCCTGGCTGACGAAAGCTTCGAAAGCGGTTTGCTGGAATATCCGCACTATACGCGCCCGCGCGAATGGGAGGGCCGGACCATTCCTGACGTCCTGCTGTCCGGCGACCACAAACGCGTTGCGGATTGGCGCCGCTCTGAAGCGGAGCGCATCACACGCGAACGGCGACCGGATTTGCGCCCGACGACCAAGACTGGCCGGTAACGCCGTTCCGGTGTGTCACGACCTGCCCTTCGTCGCAAAGAACGCCTGGATGCGGGATTGCGGCTCTCCGGTGTCATAGGCTTCGGCCAGGGCGTCGATGCCGGCCTGGATGCCCTCTGCGACGCTGGATCGCTCCCACCGCGTCATCAGCGCCTTTTGCGCGCGCACCGCTTCCGGAGCAGCTCTGCAGATCGCGTCCAGCCAACGGTCGACTGCGCCATCAAGATCAGATGCGGGCGCGATTGTTTCGACCAGACCCATCGCCAGAGCGTCCTGCGCCCCGAACGTCTCGCCGGTCAGGAGAATTTCACGGGTCTTGCCCCAACCGATCAGGCCCGGCAGCAGCGCGGCCTCGATCACCGACGGCAAGCCCATGTGCACTTCCGGCATACCGAATACGGCGGTATCTGCCGCTGCCCGCATGTCGCAGCTCGCTGCAATCTCAAGGCCGGCACCAAGACAAAACCCGTTGACGCGCGCGATGACGGGCACAGGGCAGTGCCGGATCGCTGCGCACGCACGATGCAGCGCTGTGATCATCAGTCGCGCACCATCATGGTCAAGGCGTCCCAGTTGCTTCAGGTCTGCGCCGCCAATGAACGCTCTGTCGCCTTCGCCGGTCAGCACAACCGCGCGCAGCTCGCCATCTTCCGACAGTGATGCGAACGCCTCCCGGATCTCAACAGCGATCTCGCGAGAGACGCAATTGAGACGCGTTGCGTTGTCGATCGACACCCGTGCAACACGATCGCCATTCTTGTTCTGGACAACCTCTGTTTTCACATTGACCATGCGCCTGATTCGTCCTCGCGTTGGTTTCAACCTCCACGCAACCGAAACGACCATGCCGCTCCAGAACCGCGTGACACCTGCTGGCGAGATTATCGCAACGAGTGCCCGCGGCACCATGATGGGCAACCGCGGCGGTATGCTGCATCGTGTCGACAAGACCCTTGGCATCAAGCGCTGGGTCACCAAACAGTGGGTTTGCTGTCGCTTAAGCTTCAAAGGCCGCTGGCGCGAGGTTATGGGACCTGACGGCTACACCGAACTTTTCTTTCTGGATGAGGCCACGGCTTTGGCCGCCGGCCACCGGCCCTGTTACGAATGCCGGCGGCAAGATGCCGTTTACTTTGCCGATTTGTGGGGCGATGTGCTTGGCAGCGGCGGCCGGGCCCGCGCAAGTGAAATCGACACTGTGTTGCACAGTGAGCGTATGACGTCTGACGGTGCCAAAGCGACGTTCAAGTCGCAGGTCTCAGACCTTCCAATCGGGGTCATGGTGCTGCACGACGGTGAACCGCATCTTGTCTTCGCCGGAAAACTGGTAAGGTGGTCGCCGGAAGGCTACACCATGGCAATATCTGTCCCAGGCGACACGCTGGTTGACGTTCTCACGCCACGCAGCATTGTTGAAGTGATCCGCGCGGGCTACGACGCGGACGTGCACGAAACGGTCTTGGCGCACGTCTGAACGTGGTCCGTCGTTTCGCATGATCGCGTAATTCTGGGGCAGGGCGTTTACAATGACACGGCGGACTTTGAATCGGACGTTACGTGCCGTCTATGTGATTTTGGGCGGCGTACTTCTGATCTCTGCCGCCGCCAAGCTGCACACCCATATCCCAGGACTGGACTCCGTGGCATCGGGCCCGTTGCTGGTCGACATCTACGAATATCTGAAGGATATGTCGCTCGTCTTCATCACGGTGATTGCGGCTTATCTGGCGAACATCTTCCAAAAGCGCACAACGTTCGTCGACGCGGTGAAGCACGAATGGCGCGGCATCGTCGCAACCAAGCTCGCGCTCGTGACCTATTGCGAGAAAACGTATCCAACGACGGACGATTACCTTGAGGCCTACTGCCATATCTCTGGCGCTATCGACAATATGCGCATCGTCTATCGAAATGTCGGTGAAACAGACAAGTTGATTGGACTTTATCCGTATTCACCTTTGCACGATATGCGTCGTGCGCTTGAAACCATAGATCCGCGAGCCAATCCGAACGTGACGCAAGAGCAACGGACGTTGGTTCGCACAGCGGTTGAGCAGACATTCTATGCGTTGCGTGAGCGCTTCCTCGATGAGCTTGATCTCGAAGAGCCGACCAATCCGCTAACGGCGGCGGTTGCAAGCCGCATCAAGGTATCGGGGACCACACGGCGTGCCCGCCGGCACCAGGACCGGCAGCGCAAGCGGGTTGAGACGAAGGGCAGCGGCAACGCAGACGTGGATGGGTTCCTGTGGGATCTCTACTACGATGAGGTTGCCCAAACGCACGCCGGCGACCATAGGTTCGTGAGCAACCTCAACGGCGGGCGTGACAGCCCTCAAACCCGCGCTTGATCTTACAGGCTGGCGATTACAGTGGTTTGGCGAACGCCGAAAGCTCCGCAACAACGCGCACGTAGACATCTCGCTTGAATTCGACAACGCGTGGCACGAGGTCTTGCGCCGGCACCCATTCCCAGGTCTCGAATTCTTTATCGTGTCCGCTACCAGGCGGAGGATCGATGTTGATGTCCTCATCGGAACCGAGGAAACGAACGGCAAACCACTTTTGCTTCTGGCCACGGAAGCGCCCACCCCATGCGATCCCGACGAGGTGATCGGGCAAGTCATAGGTCAGCCACTCGCTGGTTTCGCCAATGATGTCGGCCGACCTCATGCCCGTTTCTTCCGCAAGTTCCCGTAACGCAGCACTGCGCGGGTCTTCGCCGTCGTCGATCCCGCCTTGCGGCATTTGCCACCAGTGGCCATGACCTTCTGCATCGTCGGGCGCGCCGACGCGACGGCCCATCCAAACGAGACCGGCGCGATTGATCACCATGACCCCGACGCAAGGTCGGTAAGCAGTTGGTTTGGCTGGCATAGACGTATCCGCGTCTTCAAAGGTGGCAGGGATGGCGACAGAGTTACACCGAACTCCCATATGCCGTCGACCGCTCGTGTCACCTCGTTCCGGTCACAAGCAAACGCGATTTGATGCGGAGGATTCGTTGTCTGCAGCATTGTGGTCGAGTTGCTATGAGCACAGACATAGTCATCGCCGGGCTCCTATACGCATTGTTGTGCTGGATTTGTCCGACAGATGCGCGAGGCCAGGCCGCGCCGCGCTGTCGTGGTGTAAGCATCAAGCTCGCTACGGGTGGTCAATCCTGCGTTGTGCCTGGATCAGGCCAGGCCTTTCGCGACTGCCCGACATGCCCGGAAATGGTGGTTCTG
>JBCCOV010000174.1:0-10896 GCA_039039985.1 Pseudomonadota bacterium
AGGCGCTCGCGGATCGTTTGTTCGATGACGCGTGGGCCAGCAAAACAGATCAGAGCGCCAGGCTCGGCGATGTGGACGTCTCCGAGCATGGCATACGATGCCGTAACGCCGCCGGTGGTCGGATCCGTAAGGACAACAAGATAGGGCAATCCCGCGTCACGCAGCTTTTGCACCGCAATTGTCGTCCGCGGCATTTGCATCAGCGAGAGGATACCCTCCTGCATCCGGGCGCCGCCGGACGCAGCAAACAGAATAAACGGTGTGTTCAGGTCCACCGCGCGCAACATTCCGGCAATCACGGCCTCGCCGGCGGCCATACCCAGCGATCCGCCGAGAAACCGGAAGTCCTGTGCAGCTGAGACGACCATACGGCCGTGCAGCCGGCCCTCGCCAACAAGTACGGCGTCCTGCAGGCCGGTTTTCGTGCGAGCATCGCGCAACCGATCGGTATAGCGGCGGCCGTCACGAAACTTCAGCGGATCGGGCGGCACATCCGGAAGGGCGACCGGCTCATACTCCGAGCGATCAAACAGCAGCCTTAGCCGCGTCTGCGCATCGACGCGCATGTGATAATCAGACCCTGGGATGACGAACTGGTTCGCCTCCAGATCTTTGTGGAAAACCATTTGCCCGGTCTCGGGACATTGGATCCACATATTGTCCGGGATCTCGCGCTTCGTCGTCAGAAAGCTGCGGATCCTCGGGCGTACGACATTGCTGATCCAGTTCACGCCGAAGGGTGCTCCTGGCTGTTGGGGGCGTACCCCCAATGACCTGTTAAAGACGCGGTCTCCGCGCGTCGCGGGCTCAGCGCTGCGCCAAAGCGCGCGCTAAGTCTTGCACGAGATCTAGGGCAGCTGATGCCGTTTGGCTAGTCGCAGCTCCATCCTGATCAAGACTGTCCTTTATGCGGTTAACGATTGCGGACCCTACAACCACACCATCGGCCACAGCGCCAAGTGCCTGGGCCTGTTCCGGCGTTTTTACCCCAAAACCCACACATACAGGCAGTGTGGTCTGCCGTTTGATCCGGCCGATATGTGTGGCCACAGCGTCGACCTCTGGCGATGCAGCGCCCGTGACTCCCGTAATGCTCACATAATAAACAAATCCAGATGTGTTTTGAAGGACGCGCGGCAAACGCACATCATCGGTTGTGGGCGTCGCAAGCCGAATGAAGCTCAGACCACGCTCCTGGGCCGGCAAGCACACCTCGTCATCCGCTTCCGGCGGCAGATCGACGATGATCAGGCCGTCGACGCCTACAGCCTTAGCACGGTCGAGAAATGCCTCCGTCGGAAACACGAACAGTGGGTTGTAGTACCCCATTAAGACAATCGGCGTCGTATTGTCGCGCTTGCGAAACTCCGCAACCATGTCGAGCGTCTTGGCCAGCGTCGCGCCTGCCCGAAGCGCCCGTTGTGACGAGGCTTGAACCGCAGGGCCATCGGCCATCGGATCCGAGAACGGCATGCCGAGTTCAATGATATCGGCGCCGGCCTCAGGCAGCCCGTTCAGAATTGCCGCTGAGGTGGCGAGATCCGGATCACCAGCCGTTATAAATGCAACAAACGCCGAGCGTCCTTCGGCCTGAAGCTTAGCAAACGTGTGATCGATGCGCGTTTCCATTGTCATGGCGCCAATTAGCTTGCTCGGGTGCCGCGATGCAAGCCGTCCTGGGCGCGTGGCCGATGTATTTCTTGTCAAAGGTCATGGCCGGGCGGTGGGCACAGGCGCTTGAGCATGGAACCGCTCTGGCCACATCTGAAAAACTCAAAACGTATAACGCGCAATCGCAGGCGTTCTCTAGGGAACAGCGCTGACGGCAGAAAACGACAATAGTCGGGGAACATGGCGCCGCGCGGTTGCGACTGACCATGTGGAGGCCGGGTATTACCCAACCGGTTCTCATCTCAAGTCAACGCAGCACAGGAGGCCTAGTACGCAGTTTACCCCCCCCTTCGCTGCGCGACCGTTTCCCTTCCGGTCGCAGCGCGCCAGGACCCGAGGCCGCATCCGCCCCCCGTCGACTAGCCGCCTCGGGTCCTGAGTTCTCCGGCAACGCACCAGCGGCCGTGAGCCAACGTTTTTCTTCCTTTTACGCCTCAACTCCTGGTCTTTACGCGATTTTCGTTCAGCGAAGGTCCACCACTGTCGTGCTGGGAACAGCGTGCCGTCGGTCCGCGACCTATGACTACGGACCAGGAAATCCGATGCAGGACGACCCGGTATCGCAATCCCTTGTGGGGTCCGCTCCGCAACGTCAATGGAGATGTCGATGGCAACCGTAGCGCAGATCCGCCGCGCATCGATGGCTGATTTCGAGGCTCTGGTGGCCATGCAGGCGGCCGCTTTACGTCTGCTCTCCCAAGGACACTACGACCACGACGACATTGAAGCGATGATCTTACGGGGCACCATGGACCCGGCCTCTATCCGCGACCGCGCCTGCTTTGTCGCCGAAATCAACACTGAGATCGTCGCGTCTGCCGCTTGGACTGTCCGGCCACGGTCCTGTCCGATTTGGCATGGCTCTGCAGCATACGACGCGCCAGCCGGCATGCCGCGCATTCGAAGCGTCTACGTACATCCAAAGGCGGCGAGGCAAGGGCTTGCTACGCGGCTGTTGCACCGCGCCGAAGCCGATCTGATTGCACATGATTTCGCTGAGGTTGAGCTGGTTGCGACGCTGCCCGGTATCCCACTTTATCTCAAAGAGGGCTGGTCTCCCGTTGCCGACGTGGAAATCGGCTTGCCGGGTGAGCGTCGCCTGGCAGGTCTGGCCATGATGAAGCAGCTCGCCCCCACCGCGGCAGAGCACCGTATCGCGGCATAGAACACTCGCGACGTCACGCAGACGCCTCAAGCCCAAGCCACTTGGCAGCACCGTACCGCCTGGCTTCAGCGTTCCGCGAAGGCTTTCTCGACGACGTAGTCGCCCGGCTGTCCGCCTGAGCCCTCAACAAAACCGCGCGCCTCCAGCATGTGCCGAAGGTCGACCAACATGTTCGGATTGCCGCAAATCATTGCCCGATCGCATTCTGGCGACAGTGGTGCCATACGCATATCGTCAAACAGTATGCCGCTTTCGATCAGATCGGTAATGCGACCGGTATGGTGATAGGGCTCCCGCGTGACAGTTGCATAGTACTGGAGCCGGCCAGCAACCATCTCGCCGAGATACTCGTGCTCGCGCAGTTCAGTGACAACGCGCGTGGCATATTCGAGTTCGGCAACCCGGCGCGAACCGTTCACGAGGATGACGCGCTCGAACCGCTCATAGGTTTCCGGATCACGAAGCAGACTCGCGAATGGCGCGAAACCGGTACCTGTCGCAAAAAGAAACAAGCGCTTGCCGGGTTTCAGATTGGCATTAAGCAACGTTCCGGTGGGTTTCGGCCCAACCAGAATGGTGTCACCCACCTGGATGTGCTGGAGACGCGACGTCAAAGGCCCGTCGGGCACCTTGATTGAGAAAAACTCCAAAAACTCGTCATAGGTCGCGCTGGCCATCGAATAGGCCCGCAAGATCGGTTTTTTCTCGGTTTCCAATCCGATCATTGTGAACTGACCGCTTTCGAAGCGAAACGCCGGTGATCGCGTTGTGCGGAAGCTGAACAGCTTATCCGTATAATGTGTGACTGAGAAAACCGTTTCCTCGAGGAGGGCACGCGGTGATTTCGCTGTTTTGGGCTGGCGATCCGCCCTCATCGGCGACTCATCGAGCATATCGGTCATCCTATCTGCGGTTTCCTCTCAGAGGGCACGAACGGCCGGTTCTCGAACTAAAACGCGGGTCGCGGGGAAACCTTGACCCGCATCAAATCTGGCAGACGGCTCCAATCAGGCGATCGTAGCACGCAGAGAAGACGGGCTGCGCTAGGCGAATAGTCGAGGTGACCGCAAGCACAGGCCCGCCGGCACACACACGAAACATCGCCAAATGGCAAGTTCCTTTCGCAATGGGCAGGGTTGCACGGACGACAGAGGCCCGTGATCGCAGCTTCGGCATTGGTGATGTTCGCGCAGGACCGCGACGCTTTGGCAGACGGCAACGCCATCAGACACCAGCGGGCGCTATTGTCGGACACATTCTAGCACCGCATACTGCCCTAATAGATTGCAGACCCGACAAGTTGCAGAGTCCCACAATGCGCGGATGTCGCGGAACGCTTGTTCAGGAGGTGCGCATGCCCAGTAGTGCCTTTGGGTGGCTGGGAGCGCTAGCGTTGCTCGTAGCCGTTACACTGTTCTCATCCAGCGCGCTGGCTGACGAGGCTGTGGACCTGGAACTTGTTCTCGCCGTCGACGTATCCTTATCCATGGACATCGAAGAGCAGCGCTTGCAACGCGACGGATATGTTGCAGCCCTTCGCGACCCGGCCGTTATTCGCGCGATCCGATCCGGCGCACACGGACGCATCGCCGTAACGTATATGGAATGGGCCGGAAGCCACATCCAATCTGTTGTGATCCCCTGGCGTCGGATCGCGTCAGCCAGCGAGGCCAACGCGTTTGCTGACGAATTGGCGCGCCATCCAATCGCGCGCGCGCGCATGACGTCAATCTCGCGTGCGATTTCCAAGGCGCAATCGCTGTTTCAAGCGAATGGCTTCAAAGGACAGCGACGGGTGATTGACGTGTCGGGCGACGGGCCGAACAACGGCGGCGGCCCGGTTGTCGAAGCGCGGGATGCAGCCGTCAAGAGCGGGATCGTTATCAACGGCCTGGCCATTCAGATCAAAAGCGGCACCGGCGTTTACAGCTACTTCGACCTGCCGGATCTCGATCGTTACTACGCCGCCTGCGTCATCGGCGGCTCAGGCTCGTTCGTCTTGCCGATCCGATCCAAGTCCGAGTTCGCAACGGCGATCCGTCAAAAACTGCTACTTGAGATCGCAGGTCGCACGCCGCCACACAGCCCGCGGGTCCAAAAGGCGCAGTTCCAGCTGAAAATCCCCAAGCCCAGTTACGACTGCCTCATCGGAGAGAAGATGTGGCAGCGGTACATGGAAGACCGCTGGGAGTGAGCTGATCACTGGGTGTTAGGACGGCGATCGGCAGTTGCGCAGCCTCTCAAATCTCCATGCCCAGCGCTTTGGCGACCGTGAACAGGTCCTTGTCGCCGCGACCACAGAGATTCATAACCAGGATATTGTCCTTCTGCAGGGTTGGGGCCAGCTTCATGACGTGCGCAAGCGCATGGCTGGGTTCGAGAGCCGGTATGATGCCTTCCAGGCGCGTGCAGAACTGTAGGGCTTCCAGAGCCTCTGCATCGGTAATTGGCACATAATTGACGCGCCCGGTGTCCTTCAGCCAGGCATGTTCCGGCCCGACACCGGGGTAATCGAGACCGGCGGAAATCGAGTGCCCCTCCAGGATCTGGCCGTCCGCATCCTGCAGGAGATACGTTCGGTTGCCGTGGAGAACGCCGGGCGCCCCACCGGTCATAGACGCGGCATGGCCATTCTCGACATCAATGCCGTGACCGCCCGCCTCGACGCCGTAGATTGCAACGCCTGTTTCGTCCAGGAACGAATGGAAGAGACCAATCGCGTTGGAACCGCCGCCAATGCAGGCAACGAGCGTATCCGGAAGACGGCCCTCCTGCGCCATCATCTGCTCACGCACTTCGTTGCCGATCACGGCCTGGAAGTCGCGGACCATTGCGGGATAGGGGTGCGGCCCGGCTGCTGTTCCGATGATGTAGTAGGTATTGCGCACATTGGTGACCCAGTCGCGCAGGGCCTCATTCATGGCGTCCTTCAGGGTGCCTGCGCCGGATGTGACCGGGATGACCTTGGCACCGAGCAACTTCATACGTGCCACGTTCGGTGCCTGCCGCTCGACGTCCGTCGCACCCATATAAACTTCGCATGGCATGCCGTACTTCGCGCAAACGGTGGCGACGGCCACACCGTGTTGCCCGGCGCCGGTCTCGGCAATAATCCGTGGCTTGCCCATGCGACGGGCGAGAAGGATCTGGCCGAGGCAGTTGTTGATCTTGTGTGACCCGGTGTGGTTCAGCTCATCGCGCTTGAAATAGATCTTGGCCCCGCCAAGTTCGTCCGTCATCCGCTCAGCGAAATAGAGTGGAGACGGCCGACCACCGTAGCTCGCCAGCAATCCGTCCAGCTCAGCCTGGAACGCCGGGTCGTTCTTGGCGGCCGTATAGGCGCCGTCGAGTTCCAGGATCAGCGGCATCAGCGTTTCGGCAACGAACCGCCCGCCAAAACTGCCAAAGTGGCCGCGCTCGTCGGGTCCCGCGCGGAATGTGTTGGGCTTTGGCTGGACGGGATGTTCGGATGTGGCGGTCATGGTCGGTTCCGATTGTCACGCCCCTGTCGCGCGGCGTCCGTGTGGACTGCGCATGAGCGTCGGGTTTCTTCGCGTTAAATCATACGTCTTTTGCTGCGGCGATAAAGGCGCGGATTCGCGCTGCATCCTTAACGCCCGGGGTGCTTTCCACGCCCGATGACACATCCACCGCCGGTGCACCGGTGACTTCGATTGCCAATCGGACGTTCTCGGGATTCAAGCCGCCAGAAAGCATGTAATCCACCTCGGCCGCAACCTCGGACAATGCCGTCCAGTCGAACGCTAGGCCGTTGCCGCCGGGCAGTTCAGCGCCGGGCGGTGGCTTGGCATCGAACAGAATAAGGTCAGCGCCGTCACGATAGGCAAATGCTGCCGCCGCATCGGCACGGGTTGCCACCTTGATCGCCTTCATGGTCCGTGCACCGGTTTTCCGGCCGATCTCGCGAACCCGATCCGGGGTTTCAGCCCCGTGCAGTTGGATAACGTCTGGCCCCACCTGCGCAGCAATCTGCCCGACAAGCTCGTCGGCCGGATCAACCACCAGCGCGACGATTTCTGCGCGACCACTGGCTTGCTCAGCGAGACTGCGCGCCTGAGCGATCGACACGTTGCGCGGGCTCTTGGGAAAGAACACGAGACCAACGAAATCGGCGCCGGCGTCAAGCGCGATTTCCATTGTCTCAGCGGTCGACAGTCCGCAGATCTTCACACGGGCCATGATCGTTCGTCGTCTCAGCTTTGGGACTTGCCGTAAACCGCGGTCATAGCCCCGGCTCCGACCAGAAGGCTACCACTGACGCGATTCACGAGACGCTGGATGCTTGGCCTCTGAATTGTCCGCCGCGCCTGGGTTGCTACAACGGCATAAAACGTGGTGTTGATCGCGGCCAGCGTGACAAATGTCGCGACCATTGTCGCAGCCTGCGGGAATATTGCCGCAGTCGGATCGAGGAACTGCGGAACGAACGCCACAAAGAACACCAGAGCCTTGGGATTCAGTACCGTGACGGCAAATGCGTTCCTTAGCATCGATGATCGATCGATCGTTGGAGCTGCGAGCGCATCCATCCCGCCGACCGGCGAGCGCCAGAGCTTGATGCCGAGATAGATGAGATAAATCGCACCGACCCATCGCAAGACCGTATAGAGTTCAGACGACGCGATCAGGAGCGCCCCGAGGCCAGCCATCGACACCGTCATGGCCACGAAATCACCCAGCGTCACGCCAACAACAGACGGAAGCGCTGCCCGCCAGCCGTGCCCCAGTGAGTACGACACGACCAGCAGAACCGTTGGTCCCGGGATCGCAAGCAGCACTGCGGATGCAAATGCAAATGCCAGCCAGGTTTCCATTGCCATCAGACAGTCTCGCTTTCCACTGCGCGCTCATAAACTTCGATCGCGGCGAACAAGTCCTCGATCGACGCGCCAACCGACTTGAAGAATGTGATCTCGCCGTCATCGCGACGAACCAGCGCCGTGCCAGCCGCCAAGCCGAACAAGTCGCCTTGAATGTCACGCTCCGATATCACGCCAGCCTTCAATGGCACAACGATATCACCGGCCTCATTCAGGCCTCCGGCCATCGTGTCGACCCATAGGCTAGCGCGGCGCACCGTTTCATCATCGCTCTCGCGCATGTCCGGCCGAAATGCACCGACGCAGTCGACGTGGGCACCCGGCTTCAGCCAGGTGCCATCGAACACCGGAGTGGACGATATGGTCGCGGTTGAGACGATATCGGCGGACCGAACAGCAGCCTCCAGATCGTCAGCAACATGAACAGCAATGCCGTCCGCAGCCAACTCCGCGGCCACCCGTTCTGCGTTTTTCCGTGTCCGGTTCCAGATCGCGATCTCTTGGATCGGGCGCACGGAGGCGTGTGCACGCGCCAAATAAGGCGCGAGTGTTCCAGCGCCGATCACCACCAGACGCGCAGCATCCGCGCGCGCCAGGTATCGCGTTGCAAGTCCGGATGCGGCGGCTGTGCGCCACGCTGTCAGCGCCGGCCCGTCAATGAGGGCAAGCGGCGCCCCGTCATCCGTGGCGATGAGCAAATAGATCCCGTCGATTGCCGGCTTCCCCAGGCGGGGGCCGTTGTCGGGTGTAACCGTGACGAGTTTGACGCCCAAGTAGCGCCCGGCGGCATCGGCTGTTGCGGATTGTCGCGACCATGCCGGCATCAACAGCAGCGTTGCGCCAGGCCGGTCGCCGAGGTCGACGGCGTGATGGTGGCGCAACGGCGAAACAGCGCCGGCCCGAAAACCCTCATCGAGGATATCGATCAGGCGGGGATAAGAGAGCGCCGACGACACCGCGGCTGCATTGATGAGTTTCATGGGGCCACTCCGGACACGAGCATCTGCGCCGGCAGGATATATAGGATGCCCGTCTTTTTTAGGATTCGCCGAGACCGTCCCGGGTCAACCGGAGCTATCGGCCCGTGATGGCCAGCGCGCGTTCCGGGGTCGGCGTTGTTGCTGCGAGTTTTTTCGCGGCTTGAACGTGATCGTCCCGCTCACGCGTCAAACGATCGACCTCGGCCTTCCAGCGGATCGCTTCCTGCGTCCGCTGCCGCGCCATACGCCGCCACTTGCCCTGACCGAGCCAGACCGCAACCGCCCCGACAAAAACACCAATCAGAATAGATCCCAGCAGGTACCAGAAAAACGGCATCTCAAACCCGAGCGCCGGGTTTTGGGGATTGAACGGATCAACCACGATCTGAACCGGATGCCGGTTCGCCACGAACAACGTGACGAGAAAAACGGTCGCAACGAAGAAGAGAAGCGTGGACAGAATGCGGGCAAACACGGCCGGTGACTCCTCATAATCCGCAGGCGGCATCGAACTTGTTGGACGACTGCGTATCACAATCGCCTGCGGCCGACGCTATCCACGTTGCTTTTCGCGCAACCAAGCCGCGATTGTCACGTGTGTTTTGGTCGCCGTTTAGTTTTACCGATCTCGCTTACCGGAGGGTTATCGTTGAGCCGCTCGCGCAATTCCTTACCGGTCTTGAAGAACGGAACAAACTTCTCACCGACATTGACGGAGTCGCCGGTCCGGGGATTTCGCCCGACACGCGGCGCGCGGTGCTTGACCGTAAACGCACCGAACCCACGTAGTTCAACCCGATCTCCGCGAGCCAGAGAGTCGATAATCTCGTCGAAAACAACGTTGACGATACGTTCAACATCGCGGTGAAAAAGATGCGGATTCGCCGCCGCAATCCGATTAATTAATTCTGACTTAATCACGCAGCCCTCGCACGCGAACACATTGATCTTACTACATTTTCGAAGGCTGCCAAACAGAGAGCAAGCCGTCAAGACCTAACGTGGACAACGGCCCTGTCGTACCAAAGGACGATCTCAGCCCATCCATGAATGCCGCGCCAAGGCCTTTCGCAAAGCTCTCGACCGCTGCCTGTACAGACCAAGGCGTCGCTTGGCCCGGTTGCCAATCCACGATCCTCAACCCGGCCGGCACTCCGCGCGTCTTGACGAGCCATTCGACGGCTGCCGCTTCACCGCCCAGCCGATCGACCAGCTTGTGACGCATGGCGTCACGGCCGGAATAGACGCGCCCCTCAAGCAGGCCGGGAACAGACGACGGATTGATCTTTCTCCGATCCTCCACGAGACCGACGAACCAGCGTTTGCTTTCCTCGATCATGCTTTCCGTCACGGCGCGCGCATCCGGCGAAATCGGATTGTAAAGCGACGGCTCAGCCTTGAGCGACCCGCTTTTGATTTCATTCATCTTGACGCCGAGCTTCTCAAGCAATCCGGATATCTCGGGCCACTGAACCAGAACGCCTATGGAACCGGTAATGGTGTTGCCTCTAGCTACGATATGATCCGTGCCGAGACCGGCAATGTATGCCGCTGATGCCGCAACCGTGCCGAACTGGGCCACAACCGGCTTTTTCGCCGACAGATCACGCAATTCCTGATAGAGGCCCTCACCGCCGGTCGTCGTCCCGCCTGGGCTGTTCACGAACACGATAACGCCGCGGACGCTATCATTTTTTGCGAGCTTCTTCAGAAGCTTAAGACGCTCCCTATCGTCTGTGATCACGCCCTCGATGGTTACGCGCGCAATTTGCTCGCCCGTGCTGAGGCCGAGATCATTGGCACGGCTGTAGGTGAAAACAGCTAACAGCGTGACTGCGACCAATATCGCCAACGCGCGCCACCACCCGACCTGGCGCCGCAGCCGGCGTCGCTCAATCACCGTTTCAACGTCCAAGCTCATGCTGCCTCACCTTCTCGCGGCTTACCGAGGTCTGCCGGTCAGACTACGAATACTGCGGACCGCCCGCAACGTTGACGTGCAAAGATGCCTGATCGATGGCAACCAAACGAATTGAATTTGCTCAAAGTTCACCGCTTTGGCCCATGGCTCACTTGCCGCTGTGCCGGCTCAAGACGCGCCCTGACACGGAGAAGACACAGCCAAAAGCCATCGCGAGATCAACGTTTCAGAGGCGCATGAGGTCGGTGGAGCAACATCTGCTCCACCGCAAGTTTGTCGTTAACCACGCCTGCGCTTTCGCCGGCCCGGTGGCCGTTG
>JBCCOV010000175.1:0-10888 GCA_039039985.1 Pseudomonadota bacterium
AGGATCTCATTCAGTTCATTGGGCAGACCTGCAAGGCCGAGCATGCGGCTGTATAAGCTTGCCGCCGTAATCAGAAACAGGATCGCCGCGGTAATGTGGCCGGTTTCAAGAAGCGCCTGCCAGAAACCTTGCAGGGTCATTTTGCGGCGGACAATCGAGACAAGCAGCGCCACAGCCGATCCGCCGGCGCCGGCTTCGACCGGTGTCAGCCAGCCCGTGTAAATGCCGCCGAGCACAACGACAACGATGCCCGCAAGCGGCATTGTTTTGCTGAAGACGTCAAGCCAGCTGAGCTCTGGGTGATCGCCCAGCGCATCGCCGTCGCGCCCGCCAACGAAGCCCGGCGTAAATCGCCCCATAAAGGTGATGGCGACCATGTAAGCGATGGCAAGGAGGATACCCGGCCCGATTCCCGCAAGGAACATGTCACCGACGGATTGTTCCGCAACGAACGAATAGATAATCAGCATCGCGCTCGGCGGAATGATCATGCCGAGAACCGATGACCCGGCAACGACGCCAACCGCAAAACGGGGATTGTAGTCGTATCGCAACATTTCCGGAACAGAAACGCGCGTGAACACAGACGCCGACGCAATTGACGAGCCGGTGACGGCGGCGAACAGCGCATTTGCGCCAACCGTTGCGATGCCAATGCCGCCGCGCACTTTGCGAAACGCTGCGTTCATGACTTCATAAATATCTTTTCCCAGCCCGGCCTTTGAAACCAGCAAGCCCATAAACGTAAAAAGCGGGATTGTCGCGAACGCATACTCTGTCACGCTATCGCCAACCGCCACTTTCAGCAGGTTCATCGACAATTCAAAACTGTCGCGCATCAGCCAAACACTGACAAACGAAACCACGCCCAGCGCGACGGGGATGTAAACGCCAATGTAAATCAGAAAGACAATGGCGAGGACGGAGATGGAGCCTATTTCAACGGGCGACATGGGACCTATCACGCATGGGGGACCAGTCAAGCATGGCTTGTTTCGCTTGTGTCATCGCTCATTTTCGGAGCGTCGCTTTCGGGATCTGATCCAAGAGCTTTGAGCAGCCAGAGCAGACAGCACAGCACCGCGCTGAGAAACACGACGAGACGCACCGGCCACCATGGCGCCGTGAATATCCCAGGCGTGCCGAAGAAGTCGTTCGTTTCCCAGGACTCCACGACCTCAGGCCACATGGTGATCGCGATGAGCAGCATGAGGATGGCCGAAACCAGATCGATCACGCGTCGAACCATCCGTGTCAGTCGAGGTCTGGACTGGCCGACGATCAGCAAGAAGCCATCCGAGCGAGTCAATCGACCGGCCCGAATGACATCAGGCAATTGCAGATAAACGATGAGGATAATCGAGAACTGAACGAGTTCGAACGTGCCCTTGAACGGAGCATTGAAGACGCCGCGCGCAATGACATCAAAGTTCACGATGCCGACAAGCCCCAACACGACAAGCGTGCCCAGGGCGTTGACGCCGCGCGAAAATACACTCAGAGCAAAGTAGAGCCGATCCACTAAGGCTGTCCATCCGGCCACGGCGCGTTTCCTTGCTCTGAGCACCAATGCGTCGCTTTAGTTGGCCGGCAGTTCAGCCGCCCAATCGCGCACAGGTGTGAAGCCTGCGGCTTTCAGCTTGGCGATGTAGGCCCGCAACATGGCACTGCCAGGCGCGCCTTTCTTGTCGAGATCGGTCGCCCACTTGACAGCAATGTTCTCCATGCTCGATGCCCAGGCTTTGCGCTCCGTGTCGGAAATGTTGACGACCTTGCCACCGCCCGTCTTGAAGCTGTCGATGCTCGCGGCTGCCCGTGACATCGCCACGCTCGCAACATGGTCGCGATACGCAACGGCTGTCTGTTGGAGTGCGTTCTTGACTTCGTCCGGCAGCTTGTTCCAGACCGCCTTGTTAATCGTGACTGTCTTGGAATTTACGGCACCGAGGTCAGCTTTGAACAAGTAAGGCGCAACATCCGCAATCTTGAATGTTTTTGCGGCTTCCGGCCAAAGCATGGCCTGGCTGACAACGCCGGTTTGCAGCATGTTGTAGAAGTTCGTCAGACCGCCGCGCACGCCAACGGCACCCAGCCCCTCAACATACCGCATGTTGTAACCGGCTGCCGCGACTTTCGACCCCTTGAGATCCTTGATGGACGAAATCGCGGTTTTCGAGAACACCTGGTACGAATCCAGCACAACGCCGGTAGCCAGATAGACTTGGTTCTGCGCGTCCAGCTCCTTCGCCATTTGCGGGAACTCTTTGGCGATTTCGTCCACGGCTTTCGCGACGACACGCGCATCAGCCGCAATGAACGGCGTTACGGCTGCAATCGCCTGGCTCGGAAGTTTCGAATTGTGGAAAATCGTGGTCACGATACCGATATCGCCCAAACCAAGCTTGATGCCTTCGAGCACGCCTTTGGGTTTGACGATCGTACCGCCGTAGGATTCCTGCCACTCGATTTTGTAGTTTCCGGTTTTCGCGAGTTTCTCATTCACCTTGGGAATGAAAAAGCCGGAAAACTCTTTCACCCACATGGCGCGCGCTGGGTATCCGTCAATTGCCGTGAGTTTGATTGTCTTCGTCGCAAGTGCCGGTCCGGAGACGGCTGCGGTTGCGACCAACGCTGCAAGTATTCCGCTGACCTGCAGAGTTCGTTTACGCATTGACATGAGTTTTTCCTCCCGATGTGTCTTGTTTTGTACGGATGCTCGTCATGTTGCCGCCGCCGCAGACGAACACGTGCGTCTTAGTCCTGGCGGACGACCCACTCCTCTTCAAGTTGCGTTCCGGCTTGGCGAAACAGTTTGGCCAGAGGGCAGTACTTCGCGACGTCTCTTGCAAGCGCGTCGATTTCGCTACGAGATGCATCGGTGCTCAGCTCGACTCGGAGCTTGACGACGCGGAACGGGACATCAACCTCTTCGGCCAACGTGACACCGCGACGATCAAATTCTGATGTGACCGACACCTGCATGCGGGACACGTTGAGCCCCATTTTGTGCGCGACCTTGTTGCCGATGACGTTGGTGCACGCGGCAAGGGCGGCGATTGCTGTCTCAGTCGGTGTCGGGCCAAGGTTCGTGCCGTCGCGCTCGAGCGGTTCGTCGATAACGAATGAGACATCGCGCACTGTGATGTCGGCGCGCGAATGCGTCGGGCAATCCGCTTCCAGTCGTTGCATCACTGTTGTTTTGGGTTTGATTGATGCCATGACATCAAACCTTTGCTATGCGAAGCGGCATACGTCTTCGAACGCGAATCTCGGAAGTCTCTGAAAAAGGCCGGTTTCGTCCGCGTAGCCGATATTGCAGAGAAAGTTCGATTTCCACGTGCTGCCGGCGAAAAACTCTTGATCAACGATTTCGTTCGAGAAGCCCGACATGGCGCCGACGTCAAACCCCATCGCGCGTGCCGCAATCATAAGGTATGCGCCCTGCAGCGTGGAATTCCGAAACGCCGTTTCTTCGGAATACGCCGGCTTATCCGCGAAATGCGGTCGGCGATCTTCATGCGGAAACAACTTTGGCAGCTCACGCCAAAACTCCGGATCATAAGCCACAATGGCGCAGACGGGCGCGCCGATCATCTTTGCGACGTTGGTGGGTTTGACGGCTTTGGCTAGGCGCTCCTTGCCCTCCGGCGTGCGAACAAAAACAAATCGGGCCGGACAGCCATTCATGCTTGTCGCGCCCATTTTGACGATCTCGTACAGCGCGCGCACATCGTCGTCTGTAACCGGCTTCTCGGTCCACGTATGGTGGGAGCGCGCACCGCGAAGAATGAGATCGATCGCATCGTCATTAAGACGGCCGATGCGACTGCGAAGTTTGCGGACATGCTCCTGAGCGCGTGCCCGCGCATCCACAAGTGCGTCCCCGACAGGTGCCGTGCTTGTCATGCCTGGCCCCCGCCACCGGTTGCCTCTTCCCCGACGACCGGGTTCCGCAGAACGCCAATGCCTTCGATTTCAATCTCGATCACATCGCCGGGCTGCATGAAGACGGGCGGCGTCCGTGCGTAGCCGACGCCCTCGGGCGTGCCCATGGCAATCATGTCGCCGATCTCAAGCATCGTGAATTCGCTGATGATCGCGATCGTTTGTGCCACCGAGCAGAGCATGTTTGCCGTATTCGAGCTCTGCATGACGTTGCCATTGAGACGCGACTCAATCTTGAGGCCGTGCGCACCGGCGGGCAGTTCGTCGGCCGTGACAATCCACGGGCCGACCGGGCCTGTGCCGTCAAAGTTCTTGCCCGGTGTCCATTGTGAGGTTTTGCGCTGATACGCGCGCACGGAGCCGTCATTGAAGATGGAGTATCCGAAAACATGGTTGAGCGCGTCGGACTCGCTTATGTGGCGGCCGCCTTTCCCGACGATGACCATCAGTTCCGCTTCATAATCAAGCGTGTCCGAGCAATTCGGACGCACTATCGGCGCGTTGGCCGCGATCATGGATTGATTGGATCGCATGAAGAGACCGGGATAATCCGGCACGGCATTGCCGCCCTCTTTCGCATGGTCGGCGTAGTTCAACCCGACGCAGAAGATCTTGGGTGCGTCGCCGATCACCGGCAGCAAGGCCAGACTGCCAAACGGTACCCGCTCCACCGACGACGAAGCTGCAATATCCTGCACCTTCGCCTTGGCGCCCTCACCGGCCGCAATGATCCCGCGCATCGTGCTTGGAAGATCTGGCGATACCGAAGACAGATCGATGACCTGGTCATTCACAACCACGCCAACTGCTGACTCGCGTCCCTTCTGAAATGTAATCAGTCGCATCGATGTACCGGTCCGAAGTTATGTGTCTTGGTGACCCTAATCTGACGATATCATGCCGTCAAATTTTGTCGATTTTTTTCCTCAAAGCGGTATCATGCCGATAAAATTGCGCTTGGGAGGACCCTGTCGATGGCAACTGCCTGGTCAGACTACAAGGAACATGCGCGTTCTAAGGGCGTGATGGGGCGTGAGTTGTTCATGATCCACTCGGTGCCGGTGGCGTCGGCCGATGATCTCCAGGCGACGCTTCCGGATCATCTCGCGTACCAAAAGAAGCTGGAGGCCGAGGGTGTCCTGTTCGCCGCCGGCCCGCTCGCAGATGAAGCCGGTCAGGTCTGGTCGATGGAGGGCTTGATTATTCTGCGCGCCGAGTCTCTGGACGACGCCCGCCGGATCGCGGCAGCAGATCCGATGCATCAGAGCGGCAAGAAGACGTTCACGGTGCGGCCCTGGCTCGTGAATGAAGGGCGCATCCAAGTCGACATCAGTCTGTCCAGCAAGAGTGTGCGCTTGCCTTAGCGCGCGATCTTGGGCCGCTGCGTGCAAAAGAGCCCGGCGTTTGCCGGGCTCTCGGTTGGTCTGGTTGGCACCAGTTGCGGTGCCTGGATCTTAATGCGTCAGCGAATGAAATGTGTCAGCGAATGACCGGCCGACGACAATCTGGCGGGCGGCCAACCATGCCTTGCGGGCACTTCGCCGGCCGGCAGCGCGGTGGGCGACCGACTGTTCCCGGCGGGCAGACTGCACGGCGGCAGTTCGGCGGCCGTCCGACCATGCCGCGTGGGCACCGTGCCGGGCGGCAGTTCGGCGGCCGTCCGACCATGCCCCGCGGGCACCGTGCCGGGCGACAGTTCGGCGGACGCCCAACCATCCCACGCGGGCATGCCTGTGGTACGCACCGAAAGACGTTGCGGCGGACCGACACGCGCCGGGTGCCACGCGGACAGATGCAGCGCCGACCTGCGGCTCGTCCGCCGATGCACTGCACGGCCGTCGGGCGTTCACACCGGGCGCCGCCCGCTCTGCCGATCGGGATGCGGCGGGAGTCCGGGCCGCAGACACACCGATAACCACCTGTGCTCGTGCGATTGAGCTGCCCACCGACGCACGGCGGCTTCGGCGGCGCTACCGGAGGTCTTGCACACCAGACGCGCGGCGCGATCCGACGAACTGTATATCGGCGAGCTCGGAGACGGCGCGCTTCGACGCCACTTCTCACCGTCCGTTCGTTGGTGTTGCACTGGGGCGGTGGCGGCTCACGCCGACCGGAGACGCACCAGGCGCGCTCACGTCCATTCGAGATCCGGCGGACCGTGTAGCCTTTGGTTCGGCGATACCGGGCTGCGACAGCAGCACTGCGCACCATCTTTTCGTTGTCACGACAGGTCAACGGTGGTGGCGGTGGCGGTACTGGGCGGCCGGAAATGCACCAGGCGCGCTCACGTCCATTCGAGATCGGACGGACCGTGTAGCCTCTGGTGCGGCGGTAGCGGGCGGCAACAGACGCGCTGCGTGTCATGCGCTCTTGAGCACGGCACTCCAGCGGCGGCGGCGGTGGTGGCTCGGCGCGACCGGAGACGCACCAGGCTCTGTCACGCCCATTGGAGATCCGACGTACACGATAGCCATCAGTGCGGCGATAGCGAGCGGCCACGGATGCACTCCGAACCATCTTCTCAAAATCGCGACACACGAGTTGCGGCGGCGGTGGCGGTTCACGGCGACCGGAGACGCACCATGCCGTGTCACGCCCGTTGGAAATCCGACGCACGGTGTAGCCCTCGGTGCGACGGTAGCGAGCGGCCACAGATGCACTACGCACCATCCTGTCGCCACCGCAGTTCAGCTCCGGCGGTTGCGGGATCACGGTATCGCCGCTGAAGCACCGGCGGCCATTCCACCGGGTGCCGTCCGGGCACTGACACGTACCTTGCGGAGTCGCCTCCATACCCTTGAGGCAGGTCACCTCTTCGGGTTCGTCCGGTTTCGTCGGCTCAGGCAGCACGCACTGACCGTTAGCGCTGCGAATGTGCTTGCGTTGGCAGGCACACACACCGCTTGGGGTTCGGAATTCTCCTTTTTTCGGCGTGCACACCGGCGGCCGCTTGCACTCCGGCCGCGGGATCACAGCCATGGCCACACGCTTATCGTCGTTGGTTTCCGAGTTGAAGCGTTTGCCGAGTGGCGCGCGCAAAGCCGCCGTGTTGGTCACCGAGCAATACTCGCCGTCCGGGATGTCAACCGTCAGCGTAAACTTCACCGGCGGAGCGTTCACCTTGAGCTCTTTGTCCGGAAGGCTCTCCAGGTTCAGCGTATAGAGACCGTCGACCGGGTCCTTCGTCCAGTGTGCACCCGTGATCTTCGGTTCCGTGATGGAGCCGATGCTCAGAGTATCGGCGAGCTTGATGTACTTGCCTTTGACCGGATCCGGGCCGGTGTTCGAGACACCAACTTCAAACGCACAGCGCCAGGCATCTCCTTGCTTCCTGCATGGACCTTTGGCGAGGTTGGATACGACGATGTTGGCTGGGTCACAGAGAATGATCAGGCCGCCATCCTCAATCGGCCCCTCAAGCAGGAAGGCGTCGCCCTCCGCCGTCGCCGTATCATCGGCTCCGTTGTAGTTGGTGAACGGGTTCACCGCCGGCCCGGTCAGCGTCACGTTGTTGATCACCTGACAGCCGTTACCGGTTGCCTCGACAACAGTACGCGGCGTCAAGACCGTCACGGGGATCGTGATTGAAGATCCGGCTGCGATCGCCCTTGGCCCGACAGAGCTCAGCTGGAACGTACCGCCAGGCGCCAGACCTGCCGGAGGGTTCTTGGACCATCCAGGTCCGTTGACCTCGAGTTCGGAAGCCGGGTCGACCGTCTCGTCGATGTTGACGACTGCGTTGAAGTCCGACGGTCCGGTATTCTCGACCTTGATCTCGAAGTCGCACTTCACGGTGTCGGGATCGCCCGGTGCCTTGGTGCACTTTTCCGTTGTCGGCGCTTTCGACATCTTGAGGTTCGAATGTGGGCCGGGGTTTCCGACCTTGACCCAGACGCAACTCAGTGCACCGCCAGTCCCCAGAGTGCCGCCACCCGGTGGCAACTCATTGACTAGGTTTGGTGCGGGCGCGCCCGGCGACGTCACGGCAATGCAGTTCCGCGTCCAATAGTTGGCAGGCGGTGCGGCCGGCATCGTAACTGTGAGACTGACGGACTTGGTTTGGTTGCCAGCCAGGTTGAGGTTCGCATTGCACGAGAATGGAATGCTCGCAGGTGGACCGCCGATGCAACCCAACTGATTGGCACCAGCCGTGATCGCACCATTCTGGGCGGGGCCGACGGCACCACGGAACATCTGATCTGTGAGACGAACCACACCGGTGAAGGCTTGCGACGCGTTGTTGCTGATCTCGATGTTGAATGTGCACGGCCCACCGGCGACGCAGCCGGCTTGCGCGGTTTTCTTGATGGAGATGTCTGTCCCACCGTTGTCGCAGGCCGTACCCCAGTAGGGTGCGCCGAACCGCGCGCAGTTCAAGAAGCCAACCTGACCGTTCGCGACCATGTTCGCCGTATTGATTTGCACGGTGAACGAGCGGGACTCGCCCGGTGGCAATAAGTCTGCCGGCAAGCCGCAGGACAATCCGGTGGTTGGTGTCGGGGTGCACGTCCAGCCCGGGCCGTCTGGTAGTACGTTTGCAGCCGGCAACAGCGTGCCAACCCCGCTACCGGCTGCGACTGTCGTCGTATCATTGACGACGATTGGCGCCGGCAACGGCTCCGTACCGGTGTTTTCGACCGTAATCGTACATGACATCAGACCGCCGATCGCAGCTGGCGCACATGACTTGTCGATATCGAGCCCCGGCATCCCGATTTCAGGCGGGCCGTCTTCCGGGAATTCTTCCGGTGGCTCCTGGTCCGGCTCAAGTTCTGGCCAGTTGAGATCGGCAACGGGCGGTGAAACCTCCGGAACTTCATCGTCCGGGCTCGGCAATGGGATCTCGCCGGGGCAGCCCTTTTTGAAGATCGCAATCGCGCCAACGTGGCCCTGGGTATCAGCGCCAAGCCGCTCGGTGCCAATGTCCAGAATCCAGGTCTTGTCTGGCGGCTCAAGCGTGGCCTCTTCGGCATCATCTGAGTCCGGCTCCTCGGGTTGCGGCTGCGCCGCATTTGTCGGCATCGCCTGTACGCCGTTTACGGCATTGGCGTCAGAGCCGCCGTTGAGGTTGTCGCCGGTGGTCCAGACCGTCGCGTTACAGGTCTTGGTATCGATCTCGCCGTCGTCGTCGTAACCATAGCCAAGCGCGATTGCGCCGTTGGTTGCGCGATGCGGCGGCGTTTTGCCGACAGCGTACTCTTCGACGTCTTGCGACCATTCCGATTCTGCTTCGTCCCACGAGAAGCGCAAAATGGACGTTTCGCCCGATTGCGCCAGTTTCCCGTAGTCGAACGCACCGGTCGGAGCGCCGCGTTGCGAGAGATAGAGCTTGCCGTCGCCGTCGAACACGATACCGGTGACCATGTTGTCGGATGCGGTTTCGCCGAGATCGAGTTCAAGGCGCGCGTCATCTTCAAATGCACCGGTCTCCTCATCGAGACCGACCGACCAGATCTGCGGCCCTTCGGCGACCGAGTAGTATAGCCGGTTGTCGTGAATGGTGACCGCGACGACCAAACGTGCGTTCTTGGCATAGCCCCACGTCTTCGGGTCTTCGACATCGAACGCCGGGTTATCGATCGCAACCCGCTTTGTCGGGTCGTAGGCCACGGTATCTTCGCCCGCTTTCTTGAGCGCTGTCGTTCCGTGATCGAAGATTTCGACAGTTTCGCCTTTTGAATTCAGGCGGTGAATGTAGCCCGTCTCCAGGTTCGGCACGAACAGCTGAGCGAGCTTGGTGTGATAAGCGAGCGTTCCGAGACCGGGGCCGGCGTTCGGGTTGGCACCACTTTGGATGTCGGCGAACGGTGTCGCTTTGCCGGTTTCGCCGTCGATCTTCCAGATCGTCCCGGGCGTTCCGCCGCTATCGAAGCCGAACTGGCCCGGCATCCACGTGGCCCCAGGCTCACCTTTGACGAGCCGTACGAGCTTGCCATCGCGCTCAACAACAATGTGCAGGCCGAACAGCGATGTTGCAGCCGCGAAAATGTTCGGTGGCGTATCGTCTCCCGTCGGTTGGAACGCAACGCCGAAGACCTGGCCGATGTCCTTGGCAGTTTTATTGAGCTTTGCTGTGATCTCATTGGGTTGGCCGCCGGGTGGCCCACCGACGTCTGACAGATCCAGAACGCGCAACACGGTGCCGTCCGGATTGATCAAGGTCTCGGCGGTCGGATCTGCGCCGGGTTTGACACCGCCGGCAGGCAGGCGCGTGCCCGAGAAACTGGTCACAGCGGCATCGCCAACATTGGCGGCTGTCTCGTCCGCGTTGGCGACTGCAACGCTACCAAGCAAGGCGAGAGAGGCTGCAACTGATGAAAAAACGATGCTGGCACGTGTCAGGGAAGCTGACCGCGCTCGCGTTTCTGAGCGCGTATGGGAAGCCCGCTCTTGCAATGGAGGCTCGAGGCGCCTCGGGGCCTTTTGAAAATACGTTAACATTCTAATATCCTTATGCGAGCCGAGGCAGTCCAGGACTCCGCCTCACGTGCTTGGTCGCGGTGGTCGCCCGACAGGTTCCCCGCGCAGCACCTTGGGAACGTCGTCGGGCCGATGGACGTTGACCGCCTCGTCCGCTCACACTGACCGCAACAGGCGATACATCTCTGCGCCGCGCACACCTGCTGCGATGACGGCCAACGCACCCAGAATGAACGCAGTGCCGTGGAACGTTACATTGAAACCAAAGCTGGAAATCGATGGCAAGCTGACAAACGGCGACATAAACTGACCGAGAAACACAGCACTCGTTAGCGCGCTGGCCGCGAGCCCGCGGTGGCGTCCAGGTGCGATCTGCAATGCGATGTCGACAAAGTTCGGCATCGCCAGTGCGAAGCCGGCGCCAATTGCGCTTGTGCTGATCAATAGGATCATCACGCTGACGCCACTCGGCAGGCCTGCGAAACCAGCAGCCATGAGACCGTAGCCAAGAGCGAGCACGCCG
>JBCCOV010000176.1:0-10767 GCA_039039985.1 Pseudomonadota bacterium
ATCGTGGCTGCTTTTTCAGGAGCGTTGTTATTGTTTCCGCCGCTCACCGTAGCGTATAGCTCTGTAGCATCGTTGCGAAACAAGGCGCATCTCCGCGCGCAACGGCGCAGCGCGCTTAAAGCGTTTGCAAGCCGGCCAGCTAGCTTCGGCGCAAGTCGAGCTTGAAGCCGACGTGCGTGGCCTCGAACCCCAACGTCTCGTAGAAACGCCGCGCGTCCGTGCGGCTGGCCGTGGATGTAAGCTGAACCATGCCGCAGTCCCTCTGCCGACACTGCTCAATAGCCCAGGCGATCATTTCGCGGCCAAGCCCCGTGCCGCGCGCTGACGACGCAACACGAACGCTTTCAATCTGACCCCGCCATAGCCCGCGATGCGACAGCCCCGGAATGAAGGTGACCTGAAGGCACCCGACAATGTCTGCCGCGCCGCGCCATGCGGCAACGGCCAGCAGCTGGTTCGCGTCGCCCTCGATCGCATCGAAGGCCGCCAAATAGGCCGCGTCCAGCGGGTCACTCAGAACCTCACGCGTGCGACCCAACTCGTCGTCAAACAACAAACGGACAATCGCAGCAACGTCATCGCGGCACGCTCTTCGCATTTGGAGATCGCTCATGAACGTGCCTCTCGGTCTGACGACAGTCGCATGATGCGCTAGAACGGTATCTCGTCGTCCAGCGGTTTATCGAAACTCTCGCCGCCCGTGTTCCTCGAACCCGACGACGAACTCCCATAACGGTCGTCCGATGGTGGGCCGGCATCATAACCGCCCTGGCCACTATCCTGCATGCCGCCGGCACTCGGACCGTCGCGCCCGTCCAACATCTGAAGCGAACTGTTGAAGCCTTGCAGAACCACTTCGGTTGAATAGCGATCCTGCCCAGACTGGTCCTGCCATTTGCGCGTCTGAAGCTGCCCTTCGATGTAAACCTTGGAGCCCTTGCGCAGATACTGCTCAGCGACCTTGCAGAGGCCCTCGCTGAAAATCACGACGCGATGCCATTCCGTCTTTTCGCGCCGTTCTCCGCTATTGCGGTCCCGCCAGCTCTCACTGGTCGCGATGTTGAGATTGGCAATCGGACGCCCATCCTGGGTTCTCCGTATCTCTGGGTCACGGCCCAGATTACCGACCAGGATCACCTTGTTCACAGATCCAGCCATCGCGCTTTCCTCCGGCATACCGCTCGCGGCAACGGGCATCAGACAGGTCAAACATCACCCTCCGCCGACTTGCCCGAATCGGTGGGGTATTCGCTCACCGTAACGGGTTGCACACGCACACAACATCACGGCAACCCGATGGATGGTGATATCCACCAGTCAATTCAGTCGACAACCGCAATTTGTTCTATATATGTTCTTTTTGGTCAAAGCAAGATGGTGCGACTGCTTCTGTGTCAGTCGCATGGCCCGCGTGTTAGCCGGATGTCCCCACTTTGAAGCCGAGATTGTCTTTGAGCTGCTTGTCCATGTTTTGTGCAGGTGTGCAGTCGGCAGCTGAAATCTGCGCAAAGAACGTCGCTACGTCCCCGCGGAATTGCTGGCCGCCCACCCGTTTCGCAAGGCCGGTTGCAACCGAGCCGTCCGACCAGCGACCCTGGCAGGCCAGTTGCGCCAACGTTGTTGCGAGATCAACGCCATAGAGCGGGCCGGCCGCAACAATTTGCGACGTTTCGATCAACCGTGTCCAAATCCGGCGCTCCGCGCTGTCCGTCCACTTGCGGGACAAGGCCGGGTCAACGACAAGGCGCAGCGCCTCGCCTCCCGCAACGAGTTTTCGTAACTCCTCGTCGCCTATGCCCCGCAGCGTTGCTTTCAGCTTTTCGCGCTGGTCGTCGGTCAGCGGCGCAACCTTGACCGACGACAAGTCCGCAGACTGAAGCGCCGTGTCCGATGGCGGCAGTGTGTTCCAGACGGACGCCCAACGCAGATCTGCGGCTTTGAGACTCGCACCCGTCAGGTCCGCAGCGCGCAGAAACGCGTTTTGCAGATCCGCACCGTCGAGATTGGCATCGCGCAGCACGGCACCCTCGAGGTGGGCATGCGCCAACAGCGCGCCCTGCATGTTCGCGTTCGAGAAATCTGCCGCTTGCAACTGCGCACCGGTCAGGTCCGCGCCCTCGAGCGAGGCAATCAGAAAGTTAACGCCCTGCGCCTGCACGCCACCGGTGATGTCTGCCTTCTGCAACTTTGCCGACGCGAAGTTCGTCCCAACCAGAATGCTGTAGTCCAGCGACGCCTTACGTAGGTCCGCTTCTTCGAGTTTTGCACCCCGGAGATCAATGCCCCGGAGTTTTGCGCCCGACAACAATGCCCGGGTGAAATTCGCACCCCGCGCAGAGGGGCAATTTGCGGCTTTGCGGTCGTCCGTGAGGATGTAGATCGTGACGTCTGCGCACTGGAAGCGGACGTCTCTCAAGTCCGTTCCGACGAGACTTGCGCCATCCAGATTGGCACCTGTGAGGTCGGCTTGGTGCAGGTCTGATCGATCAAGGCGCGCATAGCGCAGATCACGCCCGCGTAGCGATAGTGTTGGCTCCCCTTCCGTCACCTGGTCGTTCGGGACCAAGTCCACGTCGGTGACGATCAGATTGCGATGAAAGACGCCGAACAGCGAGCCATCGTCACGTGTCGCAACAAATGGGATTGTGAATCCAACGAGAATTGGGGCGTCCGCCGATGCGCTTGTCGCGAGTTTCGAGTCCCGCATTTGGCTGGTCACATAGCGGTCCAGAGCTTCCCCAGGGATCGTTGCAACGAAAAACGAGAACAAGGTCACGATCGCAAAGACGACGGTCGTGACAACAACAGTGACGGGATGGCTAATCAGCGTTTTGCCAAACGCGCTGAAGAACGCAGCTTCGGGCCGAACGAGAAACACGCCGATCAGCGTCATCATTAATATATCGACGCCCAGCGCGATCCGGTGCGACCAGGTGATCATTTCGTCATGATAGGGAAGGAATTTGATCTGTACGAACAACAAAAGAAGGATCGGAATGGCAACCAGGGTGAGCCAGCTCATCCCATGCAGAAAGGCCCCCATAATGATCGAGCGGTGGGGACCGGCAATGGCCTGTACAAAGAAGAAGTTGTGTAACTCAAGCCTGAGCGGATGCGTGCGGCGCGACGTGCTCTCAAGCTGTTGGACGGCGAGATCGAACTCAAGCGTCTTTCGCGCCAAGAGGACCAGTTGCGTGACAATTCCAAGATGGAACAGGACCAGCAGCACTGGTGCGAACTGAAAGAACTGAACCTGAGGGATTTCGATCCCAAAGATCGGGAGCTGAACCGGCTTTTCCAGCAACAGATCCTTATGCGTGACCCCGGCAACCGCAATCATCAGGTAGGCCATAACCAGTAGGAAAATCAGCCAACCTGTGTGCGCGGTGTCGCTCGACCGGTTCACGGCTTCGAGCAGGGAATATGGGTTCACGGGCGTGTCGACATCCGGCTCCTCTTGCGCCACGTCATTCATAACCACATGCCTCTCGCAAACGCGCATTGGAAACTGGCCGGGAACTTAGCCGACAAGCGACAGCCGTTGTAGCGAAGGTTTTCCAAAGGCATAGGAGACCTGACATGATGTGTGGCGGGCGGGTTACTTTCATCAGTGGCATGTCGAGTTGGCTCCGGACGGTCCGGAGTTCTGCGATCGCCGGCATCGGCCGCTGCGGTGTTCCATTCAGCCGCCCATGATCGCATAGCCGCCGTCCACCGGTATCGCCGTTCCCGTGACAAAGTCAGACCCTGGGCCGGCAAGGAACACGGCAATACCGGCAAAATCCTTCGGATCGCCCCAACGGCCGGCCGGGGTGCGATCGAGGACCCGTTCATGAAGGCCGCTCACGTCGGTTCGGGCTTTGCGCGTCAGATCCGTATCGATCCAACCCGGCAGAATGGCATTGGCTTGGATGTTATCCGCGGCCCAGGCCGTCGCGAGCACACGGGTCATTTGCACGACAGCACCCTTAGTTGAGGCGTATGCGGCCGAAAACGGCAACCCGAATATCGATGCCATCGAACCAATGGTAATGATCTTGCCACCGCCTTGCGCCTTCATCGCCGGATAGACCGCCTGCGCACAATTGAACGTCCCTGTCAGGTTCACATCATGGACCTTTTGCCATTCGTCCAAGCTGTAATCCTGTGGGGGTTTGCGAATGTTCATGCCGGCATTCGCAACCATGATGTCGACCCGCTCGAACCGGTCCTTCACATGATCGACCATGGCGGCCACGCTGCTACGGTCTGCAACGTCAACTTCGCAAGATGCGGCCGTTATGCCGTTGGTCTGAAGCGCCTCAACAGCGGATGCAAGTTTGGCTCGGTCGCGCGCAGCCAGTACGACGGTGGCGCCTGCAGCGCCAAGCCCTTCGGCAATGCCCAACCCGATTCCGCCATTTCCGCCGGTAATAATTGCAACCCGGCCTGTTAAGTCAAACAACGACATGCCAGTCCTCCCACCATCCAATCTTGCTGTAAGACTCTTATGTCACGAGCGCCAGACGCAAGCGACGAATTCGATCAAGGTTCTGGCAGACCGGCTGGATGCGGCACTTGGGCCGCTCGCGCGCCGATCAAGACCGTGCAAGGTCGCACGGGTCGAGAACGTCGGCGCAGCGGGCAGGACGGCAGTCCAACTTGTGTGTGAATGAGTGGAGGAAGGCGTGGCAGCCTACGACTGTGCAAAGTGCCCTGGTTACTGCTGCTCGTACCCGGTGATTGCCGTTACCAAGCGCGACGTGACGCGACTTGCCAAGCACTTTGGCCTAACGTTCAGCGCTGCCGAGACGCGATTTACCAAATCCGACCACGGGTACAAGCGCATTCTTCGGCGGAAGCGCGACCCGCACTTCGGAGGAATCTGCACTTTCTTTGATCGCACCGCGCGCAATTGCTCCGTGTACGCTGCGCGCCCTGCGGTCTGCAGAAGTTTTCCAGGACAGGGCCGATGCGGCTACTACGACTTTCTCTCGTTCGAGCGTGAGACGCAGAACGATCCTGACCATATCGCGCTGACGAATTCCGGCGGCTGGCGTTAAGCGTGCACCAGCCCTCTTAAGGCGCAAGGCCCGCACTTCGAACACATGCTGGACATCTGCAGCCGGAAGCAGCAGCGCCGAAGACAAAATTGACAACCACTGGTTTGATATCGTCGCAACAGATCGCTTGTTGCTGAACCGCACGTTCGGCGAAATTGCCATGCCACTAACGCACATGATCGGAGTCCGAACACAATGCTGAAACTCATGACGTTTGGGCCGGCCTTTGGCTTGGCGGACCCTTCGCCGTTCTGTCTGAAGGCCATGATTCTGTTGAAGATGGCCGGCTTGCCGTTCGAGACGGAAGTCGGCGACGTGCGGAAAATGCCGAAGGGAAAAATTCCGGTTTTGGTTAACTCTAACGGCCAGATGGTGCCCGATACGACGCTGATGCGGTTCCATCTCGAAACCGAGCATGGGGTTGATTTCGATGTGGGGCTGTCACCGGCAGAGCGCGGTGCGGCCTGGGCGTTTGAGAAACTGTGCGAAGATCAACTGTATTTCGCCACGGTTCATGAGCGGTGGCTGATTGACGCCAATTTTGACGCTGGCCCACGCTCATTCTTCGATGCCGTTCCGGCACCGATGCGGCCGCTTGTGATCATGATGGTGAGAAAGCAAGTCAAGCGCGACCTTCATGGCCATGGGCTCGGACGTCACTCGCGAGACGAGATCGTGACAATTGCCAATCGCGGCTTTGATGCGATCAGCGCCTATTTGGGTGACAAGCCGTGGCTGATGGGCGAAACACCATGTGGCGCGGATGCGTCCGTCTGGTCGGCCGTTGCTGCGGCAGCCGTTGAGTGTTTCGACAGCGCCATCACGCGCCACGTCAACGCGACCTCGAACCTCGTGGCGTATCGTGATCGCGGCTTGGCACACTGGTTTGGCAGCGAGGCAGCAACGGGGCAAGCCGACGCCGCCTAACGCCGTTCAGCTATAGCTGGACGATCTCATATCCTGATCCGAAAACCCTATCGGCTTTCGATCTTACCACTTGTAAGACTGAAAGCCTCCTGAGACGTTGTATGCGTCCGGATGTCCTCGGCGTGAACATGCTTTGCGGCGCCAAACAAGAGAGCGGCCAGTAAAAGTAGCGCGGACAAAACCAGGCCCAACGTGGTGGCAATGGACTTCATAACAAGCTCCCAGCAGTATTGCTGCGAGACGGAAAATGCCGCCTCACCCTCTGGGTCGCCGTCAGGTGCACAAATGTTTCCAGTTTACTGCCAGACCACGCGATAAAGGTCGAAACGCCGATCTCGAAAGTTGCGAACGGACCCTTCACGGCGCGCCGCGCGTAAATCCGACAGCCGCAAGTCTGCGAAGGCGATGGTTTCGGTGTTGGGCCCGGTATCGGCCGCGACACCATCTCGGGCAAAAGCAAAGTCACATGGGGTCAGGATGCAGCTTTCTGCATAATGGATGTCCATGTTCTCAACGTTCGGCAGGTTGCCAACGACGCCGGACAGCGCAACGAACATCTGGTTTTCAATTGCCCGCGCATGGCAGCAATAACGGACGCGCAAGAAGCCGCGGCGTTCATCCGTACAGAACGGCACAAACAGGATCATCGCGCCCTGATCGGCGAGATGGCGCGCAAGTTCTGGGAACTCGGCATCGTAACAGATCAGGACGCCGATCGGCCCGCAGTCGGTATTGATTGCGTCGACCCGGTTACCGCCGCGAATGTCCCACCAATAAGCTTCATCCGGGGTGGGGTGAATCTTGTCCTGCCGGTGGACCGACCCGTCGCGCAGGAAGACGTAAGCCACATTATGAATGGCCCCATCCTTCATCCGTGTCGGATGGGAGCCGCCAATGATGTTGACGTTGTAGCTCACGGCGAACTGCGACATGAACGCAATGAACCAGTCCGTGTACGTCGAGACACGTTCCATGCCGTCCTTTGGCGGCAATGGTTCCTTTTCGAGCGACAGCAGCTGGTTCGTGAACAGTTCCGGAAACGCGACAAAGTCTGAGCGATAATCGGACGCGACGTCGACGAAGTACTCGACTTGCCGCTTGAATTCGTCCTGATGGCTGATCCCCCGCATCTGCCATTGGACGGTCGCAACGCGGACAACCTGCTGCGGGCTGAGCGTCGGCCGGTTTGCCGTCACCGAGCTCTGCTCGTCATAGCGCGGATTGTGCCACAGCATATGGGTTGCATAGCCGGCCGAGGCGGTGTCGCTGCTATCGTATTTCGGCAGCACGCCGATCGGTTCGAAGTCTTGCGCAAGGTGAAAGCCGATCGCCTGATCGCGGATCTGGCGTTCCTGTACGGCCCTGATGTAGTCCATCGGGTCCGGAAACCGCTTCCGGCGGCGATTGTAACCTGGCATGCGCCCGCCAAACACGATGCCTTTGAGCCCCCAATCCTCACAGAGGTTCTTTCGCGCACGATAGAGGCGCTGCCCGATCCGAAGTCTGCGATGACGCGGATCGACGCTGACTTCCATGCCGTAGAGATGATCCCCGTCCGGGTCGTGGCGGGCCGCGTAGCCATTGCCCGTGATCTCAGCCCACGTGTGCGCGCGAAGTGCAATATCTCCGGATATCACGAACGTGGCCGCATGCCCGACAACCTTGCCGTCGTACTCGGCGACGAACTGACCTTCAGGAAAGTTATTGATCTGCCCCCGCACTTGCCGCGCCGTATAGCCTTCGTTTGCGCCGTAGACCCGTTTGGACAGCGCGGCGATGGCGGGAACGTCCGACAGCTGAGCAAGCCGCAAGACAAGTTTAGCCTTCGAGACCGGTTCGGTTTCCGCGACGGCCTGCACTTCGCCATTGGTTTTCACGCGTTGATCCAATGTTATGTGCTCCTCAAACCACCGTGCGGCTGACTATCACAAGTCGGCCGCGCCTCAACACGACCACCAAGTTTTGGAGCGGGTGAACCGTTCCGCATCGAGCCACGACCAAGTTGCGCATTTATGCAGTCGTCATACTTTCTTGGTTTGCCTGCTGCACGCCATCAGATACCATCCATATCCCATGCGGATTTGCCATGGCCAAACAGTGTGCACCTCAAGACCCAATGCTGCGCCTCAGCTTCCATCGAGGCCCTTTCACGCTCCGGGCTAAGGTCGCCATGATTCGGTATCCAAGACCTTGCATTCACATGGCGATTTGGACTTGCTCATCCAATACGCTCACACCCACCGGTGTTCGAAAACCTCAGCATTTGCCAGATCGCGTTGCCATGGTCAAAGCATACCGCTTGTCCATTTTTGCGAACGTTTTGCTCGCTAGAGGCTCCGAGCCTGATTTCACCCAGGTCGCACAATTCATCTGGCTGATGTTTCTAGAGCCGACAACCAGAGCATTCGTATGCCGAAGATTTTCGATATGACCGCTGTCGAATGGCCCGAGGACGAGGAAGACTTCTGGCCGAAGCCCAAACCATCTGAGTTTCAATACTACACCCCGCATGACTTTGGTGGGCGGGCAGAGCCTGTCCGCTTCTCAATCGCCACGGCAAGCCTTGCCGGTGAAGAGTTGTCCGATGACGAACTCTTGGAGGCACAGTTCAAGTCGCTGCCGCCTCAACACCCCGGTTTCTTCGGATGGATGCGCGGCCTGTTTGGTGGCGGGCAAGGCGACAACGGCCGGCACACCGACTTTGAGTTCAGCGACCAGATGAATGATTGGCGCCGCCAACAAGCTGTGCAGGAGGCCCAACGAACACGGTTACTGCTTGATCACGCGCTGCCGCTGTTGACCGCAGATTTGAACGCAGCTCGACTGCACGGCCGCTATGATGGCGGCAATGACGAGGGTTTTTCGTGGCTTGATCACATCGAGACAACAGACGGCAGAACGCTATCGCGCGATGAGGTCATTGCGGCCAGCATGACGTCGCCAAGACTGCAAAAGCTTGAAGCGGAAAACCTGCTCCGATCGACCGACGGACCGGACGCTCTGAAGCTCGAACTCGGCACGCTTATCGACATCGATATTTGCGGCGTTTTCGCAATGTGGCTGCTCGGCCGAGGCTACGGAACCGGAGAATACTCAATGTACGGTGCCTTCAAGGTCGACTTTGAAGCAGAAACCATCACCGACGATCCAACGCCGGATCCCGTTGTCCAGAACATTGATCTCAGTCTCGACAGTTGATCAGCATGGCCCATCCCTATCAACACGCGGTGCGCTCAGCGCGCCTGTTCGGAGGCAAGCCGGAGGACTATCAGGCGATCCACGACTGGTTCGATGAAAGCAAGGCGCACATTGCAGACCTGCGACATCGGGCATTGCGCCATCACAGCGAAGGCATTTTCCTCTGCGAGGCGATCTTTGGGACAACCATCGACAATTGCGACGGCAAGACCATCCCGGTGCGCACCATCGGCGAGCAGCACGTAAAAGACGACCTCGGCTGGATCCCGAGCGTTAAGGACTGGCTGCAGCACCTCGACGTTCAGCCCTGGATGGGCCGAACCGTTTACCGGCCGTCGTCTGAAGAGAGCTAAGGGCGATCCATGGATATCTGGACCAATCGCCGCTGAGCGAGAAATGCGGCATGCCCTGCTTCGATTCCGCCTGCATCGCCGCGAAGACGCGGTTGACGAAGCGAAATCCTAAAATTCGGTAAAGCCGCCGCGTAGTTCCATTCTGGCAACGATTGGCTGTTACACCAATGGCTGGCCGAAAGTGGTCTTGCAAAGTCCAGACACCGGTACCTGCGCATGTTCGATCGCATCGACATACGTCACATGCTGCGCCAAATCGCCTTGTTTGGCATCTCAGCCTATGTTGGCACCGTGGGCCTCATGTATGTCAGCCAGCGGAGCTTGGTCTTTGCGACGAACACAGATGTCGGCCGCAAGCTTCTAACACCTGGCTTCCTCCCGATTGCCGGAAGCAAACGCATTACCATCGTAACCGCAGACGGCGAACGCCTCGCCGGCTGGTACGCGCGACCTCAACCTGCAAAGCCGGTCTTTCTCTTCTTGCACGGCAAGGGCAGCGGTCTCGCGGTGATGAAGTGGCGTTGGCAACGCATTCGCAAGACTGGTGCCGGCGTTCTGGCATTCTCGTATCGCGGGTATCCAGGTTCGACCGGCACGCCGAGTGAAACCGGGCTCATTGCCGATGCGAACGCGGCATTCGCCTGGCTGCGGCAACGACATAAGCCGGATGAGATCGTGATTCACGGGCTGTCTCTCGGAACCGGCGTTGGCGTCGCTCTGGCAGCGGGCGTGAGGGCCCGTGCCTTGATCCTCGAGGCCCCGTTTACGGCTGTCGTGGACGTTGCCGCGGAGCGGTATCCGTTCTTACCGGTGCGCTGGCTGATGTGGGACCCATTTCTCTCGCGGGAGCGCATCGCGCGCGTGCGCATGCCGATCTTGATCGCCCACGGCACAGGCGACACAGTCATTCCATATCATCACGCGGAACGCCTGTTTGCTCGGGCGCAAGAGCCGAAGACACTCGTCACGATGCCGGGTAGTGATCACAATACACTTGTTCGCGATGGACTGTATGAGCACATCTGGCGCTTCCTCCAGCATGACGCCGATGGTTGATCCGGTGCCACGCGTGGCGCTGTTTCCACAACCCAGGACGGAAGTGCTGAGCTAGCTGCCGTTCTATCGCGTATGAATGGGTTCGGACCGATCAAGCATCTATAACACCCGTCCGCCAGACCGCCGCCCTAAAGGACGTAGAGCCCCATGAGCAAGTCGCCGGCCCGCGCCAGGACGTCTGCAAACCTCAA
>JBCCOV010000177.1:0-10649 GCA_039039985.1 Pseudomonadota bacterium
GTATCCGCGCGGAATGTTGTTCTCGAATTTGGCCGTCCCCCAACCTTCCTCGTGCTTGAACTGCAGCCACTCGCGCAGTGTCTTGAAGGCAGCCGCACGTTCGTTGTGTGGGAAGATGCCTGGATGCACGAGCGGATAATCGGGCCCGGAGAACAGATGGCTCGTCAGCTTGCGTGCTTTGGTCGGCTTGCCGCCAACGATTGCGGCTGGTCCGTTCTCGTACCCAGACGGCTTACCCTGGATTTTACCCATGTGGCAGTCCTGGCAGGTGATGCCTTTGGCCGCCGCAGGAGATACGCGATATTCACTGTAGGCTTCCTCAAGGCGGAAGCCGTTAAACAACGTGACGTCGTGGCAGGTTCCGCAGAACACAGGTGTCTTGATCTGCTGGAACAGCCGCGCCTCGGCGTGCATCTTCCGGCCTTGGGATTTGTCGTCGGTGACAACGCGGAACTTGCTTGGCCGCTTCAGAACATCTTTCACACCGGCGTTGCCGTCTGGACCAAAAATCGGATCCGTCAACCCACCTTCAACGAGCGCGAGTCTGCCACTCGCCTTGTTGTAAGCCTTGTTGATCCGGTGGCAGACAACACACGTGATACCTTCACGCGACGTCGGATGCCGATCCAGGTTGGAGGCGTATGGGCTTTCACCGAGGTTCGCCCCGACAGGGCTATGGCAGCGGAAACAGAAGTCCCCATTCGACCCGTTGCTCAGCTGATTGATTCTGTTGTTGAGCGAGAGATACGTCGGGCTGAGCTGCGCGTAGGCGTGCTGCGACACCGACCATTCCCGGTAATGCTTGGGATGGCAGACCGCGCACGTATTCGCCGACGGGTATCTGTTCTCGACGAAAAGAGCGAGGTGCTTCTCTCGAGCGGAGTCACTCTTTGCCGTAGCTTGTGAGCGTCGGCTCGACTTCCGCTTGATCTCATCGATTGGAACGAGAAGCTCGTCCGCCTGTCCGCGCGCCGCTTTTTCCTTGGTCGTCGGAACACCGCCGAGACGACTGGGATGGTGTTTGCGGCCTGACGGTGCCGTGACAGATGACGACGAGCTCCGGCCGGTGGCCGACGGCGTCGTCTTTGTAGACCATCCATCAGCGACAATGATGGGCGAGAGCTCATCGCTGGCGGGCTTGACGCTGCGCCCCGACAAGGGCCCTACACGCGATGCCTCGCCGGCATAGCGCTGAGCGTGGCGCTTCGGTGCCGATATGGCTTCAACGTAGGTGCGAAGTACGCGTTCCGATTCGCGATCTCGTTCACCAGAAGTGAAGACAGGCCGATCGCTTTTTTTGGCCGTGTTGGCCTTGGAGTCGTCTGTGCGAGAGCCTGATTTCAGAGATGTCGCGCTAGCTAACATCAAAACCGGAATAAGGATCGCAAATAGTGCCGTATGAGGTCGCACGTCCGTTTCCCCCGATAAGATACATGCGCCGCGACATTTAGCCTGACCACACAATGTGACTTCGTGGAGCCTGGATTGCGGCGCAAAATTGATTCAGGCGAAAACCTTATGATTCAAACGAATACAACCGCTGTGATAGCGAAAGAAGCGCCGATTAAAGATGTGCGGTCGGCAAATTGAAGTTGCGGGAAAAATTTGAATTAGGAAACCTCAGAGATATAGAAATACAAATTTCATGCATATCAATTCGGATGCGATACGATTTACAAAAATCGAAACGCAAAATGATCCATATCCGTCTTCAAAGAACGGCTCAATCCGGCATGCGCATCTGCAGACAAGACAGCTCTGAAGTGCCACAGACCGGGCCTCAGATCGACCGGACTCCAGCGTTTCCGTGCTCTGGGCCAAGCGCTCGGGGCGACGTCCGAATGCCGGCTTTCCGTTCAGCTGATCGGCGCGCGCGCTTCGTCGGCAGCATCGCAGCCTAGCCGTTCCACAGAACAATAAATCGACGCAGAGCCCGCGCGAAGACTGTCCGCAATGCACCACATTTCACGCAACCAAAACCGCAATTGTATATTATTGCAACAGTGCATGTATCGATGATCAGATGTTTTGCTCACTATATTTACACCTTCGACTCCAGCATTTTCTTCCAGAGCATCAGAAATCAAACAGCATCAACAGACTGGCATTTGAAGATTACGCGGCACAACACACATCGGTCGGCAAGATAAGCACAATTCATAATTGCAGCAGCCTAATTAGAGGTGTCGGACAAGCCATCAAACGCGGGCCGAATGTGTTGATCACGTAAACCTAAAGACGAATACCGAGCACCATGATCAAAAGTGCTCATTTCGAGTTTTTGCGAGGCAATAGACCGACCCCGAAGCCGCGGCGCGCACCAGCGCAACCTCGGCCTGGGATTGAAACAGCTTCGCCCGATCAGACTCCATGGGAGGCAATCACGCACGATCGCTTCGATGACGTCGGGACAGTTCGTCCCTGCGCATGACGCATTTCGGTCATGCGTTCGTCTGTGGAGCAGGTTGGAATATCGGTGCCCTATATCGATCCCACACGAAACACGACCGCACGGCGGCGGGGGCAAAGATGGTCGGCTACCGGCCTTGCTCATCTGGTTCGACGGCAACGACTCGCCTTGGCGTTCGCGACAAGATCGTCGGCGCGCGTCAAATCCATGAATGTGCCTTGCCAATCGCTGACGTCCGATTGACGTCCACGAGATTTGAATAGATGACTGAGATGACGGCCGCTGACCGGCCGGTCTCGGAACGGACCGGACTCTGGCGCTGTTGTTGATACGATCTGGCTGGGGAACGTGGATTCGAACCACGACCGACGGAGTCAGAGTCCGCTGTTCTACCGTTAAACTATTCCCCAAAGAGCGTGCTGGGCGGGCTGTGACTCGTGGACTTACCCGTAGCCTTGCCCGCGAATTCGCGGCGGCGCCGTCAGCAACGGATCAGACTGATAGCCCGTTTGGAACAGAGTTTCAACGGACAGCGATAACGCACAATGCTGCAGACGCTTTGCCGCGCCGACACAACGTGTTACCGTATCCACAAGACATCCAGCAGACTGCCTGCTGCCAAGCGCTGGACCCTTTCGAAATGCCTGTTTTCGTGAGGGACATTGTGCTTAACGCCAGGCTCTGGAGTGAAACAAAGTGGTGGACCTTACGGCCTCCGATCCTTCGGACAGCCCGCGAGCAAGAAGCGGGCGGACCACTCCGCATTCTGATAGGGCGCCGTCTGATACAACGCCGTCCCCTGGGCCAGAGAACAGCAGCGCCGCCGCATCTGTCTCACCCAAATACGCAGCGTTGGACCTTGGCACAAACAATTGTCGGCTGCTGATCGCGCGCCCGTCACGACGCGGTTTCAACGTCGTCGATGCGTTCTCGCGCATTATCAGATTGGGCGAAGGGCTGACGGCGTGTGGTGCGTTATCTGATGATGCGATGGATCGCGCGGTTGATGCCTTGCGCGTGTGCGCGTCCAAGGTTCGTCGCCATGGGGTCAAGCGCGGACGCTTCGTTGCCACGCAGGCCTGCCGGATTGCGGCCAATGGTGAAGCGTTCGTCGCCCGCGTGCGCGATGAAGTCGGCCTCGATCTTGAGATCTTGACGCCGGAAGCCGAAGCGCGTCTCGCGGTTGCCGGATGCGCATCGCTGATTGATCCTCAAGCCGAACTGGCCATGGTCTTCGACATTGGCGGAGGGTCTTCGGAACTCATCTGGCTCGACACCAGCCAGCATCGGCACAAGCGGCCGCGCCGCAAACGCCAAGGCCACGGCGGCAAGATCATTGCGTGGACGTCGCTGCCGGTTGGCGTTGTCACGCTTGCGGAACGTCACAATGGTCGTTTTGTTACGGCTCCGGTTTTCGAAGAGATGGTGGCTGACGTTTTGGGCATGATTGAGCCATTTGAGCGTGAGCATCGCATGCGCGAACGCTTCAGCGATGCGCATGGTCACTTCTTGGGAACATCCGGCACAGTGACCACGCTGGCTGGTATCCAGATGCGCTTGCCAAAGTATGATCGGCGAAAGGTCGACGGCTGCTGGCTGGGCGTGGACGGTGTCCGGTCCGTAACCCAAGACTTGCTTGAGAAAAGTTACGAGGAACGTTGCGCCCAGCCGTGCATCGGCAAAGACCGCGCGGACCTCGTCCTGGCGGGCTGCGCTATTCTTGAAGCATTCTTGCGCACATGGCCGGCGGAGCGATTGCGCGTTGCCGATCGTGGTTTGCGCGAAGGTATTTTATGGTCGTTGATGTCGGACGACGGGTTGCCGCAAGCACTGCGTCGCAATCAAATTCAGGCGCGTTAAACAGCGAGCGCACCAGCAAATGCGGCGAAGTATGCCGGTCCTCGGGCTCGCTCTTGCATTGTCCTGTGGTTCGGCACAATTGATCATGTCACGATGTCTTAGCCCGCGGTGCCGCTTGCGATAAGACGTTCCGGCGCACACGCCACATACGAGACCCTCGAACCAGCCTGACCAACAAGCTATGGCAAAACGAACATCATCATCAGGCAGCGGCCGATCGGCCGTCGGTGGCGGCCAACGCCAGCTCAAACAACGGGTGAAAACCGCACGTGGCCGTAAGCTATCGTCGACACGTTGGCTGGAACGCCAATTGAATGATCCCTACGTTGCGGCGGCTAAGAAGCAGGGCTGGCGATCGCGCGCAGCCTTCAAGTTGATTGAGCTCGACGACAAGCTCCACTTCCTGAAACCCGGCCATCGCGTTGTCGACCTTGGCGCAGCGCCCGGTGGCTGGGCACAAGTCGCCGCAAAACGGGTCAAGGCTGAAGACGGGCGCGGCCAGGTCATCGCAATCGATATCACGGAAATCGAACCAATCCCGAGCGTGAACTTCCTCCAGATAGATTTCATGACGGACCAGGCCGTTACCTGGCTCACAGACCAACTCCGCGGCGGCCAGGCCGATGTTGTTCTGTCCGACATGGCTGCACCGTCATCCGGCCAGTCCAGTGTCGATCATTTGCGGATCATGGCGCTTGCGGAGGCAGCCGTTGAGTTTGCACTCTCTGTCTTGGCGCCCGGCGGCACGTTCGTTTGCAAGGTGCTGCAAGGTGGCACGGAGCGCGATCTTCTCAATCAACTAAAGCGCGCATTCAAAACCGTCCGCCATATCAAGCCACCGGCCAGTCGCGCAGACAGCACCGAGCTATACGTTGTCGCAACCGGCTTTCGCGGACACGAAACGGGCACGCGCAGCTGAGGCCGCATAAAATGTACAAGCCTGTGCCGTAGTACAGGCCCGTCGTCGGCGTCACTCAAGCTGCCTGAGGACGACGCGACATGGCAGCGCCGCAAACCCAAGGCACAATCTCAGCGTGCAAGGTGGGCCGTGCCTGCCCTCCAGTGCGACCTCTGATCAAGTCGCCATGTGCCGGCGGTCCTGCCTTGCACACCAACCAAAACAACACCTGTGACAGTAGATTTTGTAGAAGTGGCGCTTTGGTCGATGACGTTTTATGCTGGATTCATATTTGCAATCTGCCTCGGCCTTGGCCTGGTCACCGCCGCGTCGGCCACCGCAAAAACCAAGGCGTCCGAAGTCATCGAACTCTATCAACGATCGATTTCAGACCACAGCAACAACCCGTCCGTCCGCGACGTAAACCGGAAGTTCGCGGACCTGCTGAGGATTGTGTTCAACGCCGCCTCACGGCGCAAACACGCAAACGATCCGGACTACGTGCGACGGCTCAATCAGTACGTATCCGAAATGCGCCGCGCGATCGCGCGCAAGACCGCATCACGTCCGGCCAAAGGGCCGTCATCGTCAAAGCAACCACGCGCCGATGCGCAGCCATCAGAAGCGCCGGGAAGCAAACTTCGCACGAAGAAAATCTCGGATCGCTACATGTCCGATCCTGACAATCCAGAGGATCCAACCCGCGGAACCATGGCCAAGCTGCATAAGAAACGGGCCGATAAACTCGCTCAGAAAATCAAGGATCTGACAGCGATCAAACCGGCCGATCGCGACGACGACGCCATCAAGGCAGAACGCGGCGTCGCGGCAGGCATGCGAGATACCGTAAACAAGTCCCTCAAGAAGGTCGCCAACGCCCAGAAGTTCGCCGAGCTTGATCTGCAGCAGGCGCTCCGGACGGGTGACCGGGCGCGCGTATCGCGCATTATCAAGCGCCAAGACGAACTCCAGCAAGCTTGGATGCGGTACTTCCATGCGGAAAACGAAACCGTGCTTGCCATCGACTTGGCAAACGCGGCTTTGCGCAAGCCGTAGGGCATCAATCGCGCCGGCCACGTTGGATGCGCTGACGCTTGCAGACGGTAGCGACCGTGCCGTACTGGATTGACTCGCCATACCGAACGCGCCACGTCAGCTCGACGACAGCGCGCCCAACGGGCCGACGAACGAGATGGACCATTGAAAACATACAAAATCGCAGCCATTCCCGGCGATGGGATCGGAACCGAAGTTGTCGCCGCCGGCGTCGCAGTGCTTCACGCGCTGGCGCGTCGCGACGACCGGTTCGCGTTTGACATCGATGACTTCGACTGGGGTGGCGACTACTACAAGACGCACGGCCGCATGATGCCCGAAGACGGCCGCGATCAGATCCGCAATCACGATGCCATCCTGTTCGGCTCGGCCGGCCATCCCGATATCCCGGACCACATCACGTTATGGGGCCTCAGGCTTGCGATCTGTCAGCCTTTCGATCAGTTCGCCAATGTGCGCCCGACCCGTGTCTTGCCCGGCATCACGTCGCCACTGCGCAACGTTAATGCGAACGAGATCGACTGGGTAATCGTGCGTGAGAATTCCGAGGGCGAGTATGCCGGCGTCGGCGGGCGCGTCCATCAGGGCTCGCCGCTTGAAGCGGCAACGGACGTCGCCATGTTCACGCGCGCAGGCGTCGAACGGATCATGCGGTATGCGTTTCGGCTTGCGCAGTCCCGCCCGCGCAAGCTGCTGACCGTGGTCACGAAGTCCAACGCCCAGCGCCACGCCATGGTGATGTGGGACGAGATTGCCAATCAAATTGCCGATGAATTTCCCGACGTCACGTGGGACAAGATGCTGGTCGATGCCATGACCATGCGGATGGTTCTGAAACCGGAGTCCATCGACACCGTGGTGGCCACGAACCTCCACGCGGACATTCTCTCGGACTTGGCAGCTGCATTGTCCGGCTCGCTTGGCATTGCGCCGACGGCCAACCTCAATCCGGAGCGGACGTTTCCGTCGATGTTCGAGCCAATTCACGGGTCCGCGTTCGACATCATGGGCCAAGGCATTGCCAACCCGATCGGCACATTCTGGTCAAGCGTCATGCTGCTTGAGCACCTGGGGGAGGCGTACGCGGCACGGCGACTGATGACCGCGATTGAACATGTCACCGCAGACCCACGTTTCCATACACCGGATCTCGGCGGGACTGCCCGAACCGACGATGTCACCCAAGCCGTGATCGACGTCATCCGCGGCGCAAACGTTTAGCGGGCCGCGCCGTACTGGTGGCGCGACCCGCGTCTGGCCTGCTCCGATCACCTATGGCGACGGGAAAGTCGGTATCGGTTCAGGCCAAACGTTGACCGCGATACACGAGCAGCGTGCGAACGTCGGTGCCGCTGGTCCGCTCGATTGGACGAATGCCATTGTGCGCAACACCGCGATAAACCAGTTCCGGGCGGCGGATAACACGCTCTTCGGCTGGTGCCTGATCTGTGTCGAATGCCACTCCGCGATAAATGAGCTTGGTCATGTCAGCCTCCAAGATTTGGCAAGGGTTAACGTCCGTCGTTGATACGCAATATGCGCAAGATGTGTAACTTTGTCAAGTGTGTAAGTTGCGGATGTGGAGCATTTTAATACGTTGTGTTAGATCAGCGCGTTAGGTCGTCGAAAATCGACCGAGCGCCGGGTCATCGAACTTGCGGAGTTGCATGTCATGGCAAAGCTTGATCAACGCATTCAACTCGTCGCCTCGAACGAGTTCTCGCAGGTGATCGACGAGTGGCGACGTGGACAATCAGACTTGCCGTCTCGGTCGGAGGCGATCCGCCGGCTGGTGGAATTGGGTCTGCGCTATGGGCGGGAGCATCCGATGCAAATGATCACCGCGGTCATTCGTCCGCACAAGTACGAAGACGTTCGCGAAGCGTTGCTGCGCTTGGGCGTCCAAGGCCTGACGGTTACGCAGGTCAGCGGGTTCGGTCGCCAGCGCGGGCAGACCGAGATCTATCGCGGCGCGGAGTACCAAACCAACGAAGTGCCGAAACTGCGCCTGGAAATCGCGGTGCCCAGCGAACTTCTCAGCGCGGTCATCGAAGCGCTGCAGACCGCAGCGCAAACCGGCAAGACCGGTGACGGCAAAATCTTCGTCCACGCCCTCGACCAGGTCACACGCATCCGCACCGGTGAGTCCGATCGGTCAGCGCTGGATTAGTAGGGGGCTGGTTTAGCTGGAACCATCTCACGCCGCTGACGGAACCCGCGACGCCGTGGATCCCGGTGACATGCACCGGGATGACGGCGGTGCATGCGGTACGATTGAGGTCCTGGTCACCGTCAGTGCCGCCAACCGACGCTCACACATCGGTCGTTTCTGGCTAGTATACCCCTCACCACCCGAAAGGGTCATCCCGGGCCTCCGTGCCCGGGATCTACAGTTCGGCAGGCGAGGACGCTCCGTTGGAAAGCATTCAGCGTCGGGAGGATCTGCCGGAGCGCGATGACGAGAATGCGCATGAGACGGAAACGCGCTTTAACACCATCCAATCACGCCTTGCGCGCACTTGGCCGTGCCGCAACCAAGAGCCCTGCGAACGTGATCATGATCATGCCGAGAACCGTGAGACTGTCCGGGGTCTCTGTGAAAAAGACGAACCCCCAAAGCGCCGCTGAGACCAGATAGGCGTAGTCGAACGTGGCGATGATCGACGGTGGTGCAATCTGATACGCGCGCGCGACACCGGCAAAGTACGCGGCTGAGAGCACTCCGATCAAAACCATCAAGCCCCAGTCTTCTGCATCCATTGGCGCCCAGTCGCCGAGCAGGAACGGGTAGGTTGCCCGCGTTGTAGCTTCGAACCCGATCAGCGCAAGCCCGATCGTGGCGAGTGCGCCCGTGACGAGAAACAGCACGTGCAGCATCAAAGCGAGCATCAACGGCGCCTCGTCCTGACACTTACTGCGCGTGAGAACCATCGCCAGCGCATAAAGCCCAGCTCCCGCAAGCGGCAGCAACGTGAACCATGAGAATGCCTCCGTGCCGGGCTTCAAAATGGCAAGCACACCACCAAAGCCGAGAAGCACGCCAAGCCATTGCCGCGCGGTGACCGGCTCACCAATCACGGCCGCAGATAGGAGGGCGATGATGATCGGGTTGGTGTAGACTGCGGTTGCTGCGACCGACAGGCTGAGCACCGGAAGTGCCGCATAAAACGCCAGCCATGTCATGACCAGCAGAGCGGCGCGTATCAACGTCCAAACCGGCGCGCAAAGTCTAAGCCCGTCGCCGGCAACTGCGAGCAAAGCCACCAGCGCAGGAATCGCCACGAGCGAACGCGCGACAAACACTTGCCACACCGTGAGATGCCCGCTGACAAGCTTCACAACCGCATCGGCAAACGCCATTGTCAGAACGGACGCGACGATCAAGCCGATACCCAACACGGTTCGGTCTGGTCGCGACAGGTTTGCTTCTGCCATCGTTTCTCCGCTTCATCGGTTATGACCGCGGCAGACCACACATCGGGCGGGCTTGGCATCGTCTTTGATCACCCGCCAAGGCCCTGTCGCGAAACTGCGTTGCTGACCTGTGCTTGGGATAGCGAGGCAGGGTTGTTTCGGTCAGGACTTACACCAACGCAGGCTCATCATGTTTTACAATTCCGAGCAGTGGTACGATGCGATATATAGCTGGAAGGACTACGCGGCAGAAGCACAGAAACTGAGCGCGATTATCGCAGCAAACAAAGCCACGTCAGGCCGTACGTTTCTCGATGTCGCATGCGGCACGGGCGGGCATATTGCCTATCTGCAGGATAGGTTCGACATCGAAGGTCTCGACTTGGACCCTCGCATGCTTGACATCGCAAAAGAAAAGTTTCCAACCACGGCGTTTCACCTCGGAAACATGGTCGACTTTGACTTAGGCCGGCAGTTTGACGTTGTTGCCTCACTGTTCAGCTCGATCGGCTATGCCGTTACACCGGAGCGCATGGTCCAGGCGGTCCGCACCATGGCGCACCACCTTCGCCCGGGCGGTGTTCTGATTATCGAGCCCTATTTCGCACCGGACGACTGGAAACCAAAGTCGGGCCCGCCCAAGCCATCTGTTGCGAAGACAGACGCCGCAACGATCGTACGCATGGTGGATTGGGTGCGGGACGGAAACGTCATTCGCTCGACGTTCCACTACCTTGTCGGCGACCGCGATCACGTCGAACACATCACCGAGCAACACGACATGGGTCTCTTCACGGATGGCGACATTCGCGGTGCGTTTGTTGATGCCGGACTGAGCGTCACGTTTGACGCGGACGGCTTGATGGGACGGGGCCTTTACGTTGGAACCAAGCTCGAGGCCCTCGACGGCTGACGGCACGCCATGACTCAAGCCAACTACGGCATGGCATGCCCAGTGGTATCGGAATCGTAGATGCGGAAGCAATTCCCGCCGCTGGCCTTGGCGTGATA
>JBCCOV010000178.1:0-10641 GCA_039039985.1 Pseudomonadota bacterium
GCGTTGCGCCGCCCCCGCGGAGGGCCCGGCCGCAGGCCGGAGTAGCCCGTGAGCGATAAACAACAAGCGCGGGCCAGCCGTCGAGCACAGTTCCCAGGCCGCGACCGCGGCCCGGCGCGTCGCGCCGCCCCCGCGGAGGGCCCGGCCGAAGGCCGGAACAGCCCGTGAGCGAAAGCAAGCGTGAGCGAGAAACACAACCTCTCACCACTTAAAGGGTCACCCCGGGCCTTGTGCCCGGGGTCCATGTCTCAGCGAACTCGAACGGTCGAGAGGCACAGCGAACACGGACGAACAGCGCTGAGACGTGCGGCAAAGTCCACACGTCCAACCAACATCCGAGCCCGCTGCACCCTGGATCCCGGTGACAGGCACCGGGATGACGCCTGCGGCTGTGGCTGATCGTGAGCGATAAACAATAAGCGCTGGCCATCCTGAGAGGACGATCCCCAGGCCGCGAATGCGGCCCGCCGCGTTGCGGCGCGCCCGCGCAGGGCCCAGCCGCAGGCCGGAATAGCCCGTGAGCGATAAACAACAAGCGCTGCCGTCGACCTCCGTCCCGAGACCACGACAGCTGAGCACGCGACAACTCGCACGCACATTCGATGAAATTTGAGCGCACTTTTCTTAGTGATCATTTACCAACGCAAGAGAGAACTCAAAACGTCAATGCTCTTTGAACCACGAACACGCATAGTCCCACTGACGAATATGCAAATATAAGTGATGCGTCTCATGCGCGGCATGACCAAGACAACAAAACTCCTCATCGTCGACGATGACGAGGACGATGTTTTTCTTATAAGTGATACTCTCGAGAATATCCTCGAACATCACATTGAGATTGATTGCGTAAGCACCCCGAGCGCAGGGCTTAAAAAGTTAAGAACATCACAGGTGGATTTAATACTCTGTGATTATAAACTGGGCGCGACAAGCGGTATTGACTTCATTCGATCCATTCGATCAGAGAAAATTGACGTTCCAGTCATTCTTCTGACAGGCGTAGGCAGCAAAGAGGTTGACCAGGCGGCTCTGGAAGCCGGCGCGGCCGACTTTCTTGCCAAAGATACGATCTGCGCAGGCTCACTCGATCGCGCAATCCGTTATGCAGTCGCCAATCACTCGCGCCAGCAACTGTTGCAGGCCGCCGTCGACAACGCCAACGCGGCGGTTGTTGTCATCGACCAGTACGGCACGCCGATCTTGTGGAATCAGCTCTTTCGCCAACTTATCAGCCCGGACGACGAAGAGATCAGCGAAACCGCGATCCGGTCATTTGTCACCAATGTTTCAGCCTCCCCGCACGAGGATTTTCGCATTCGCGACATCATCTGCGATGTCCACGTCGCCGCATTGCCGGACGGCGGCCAGCTCTTTGCTCTGTACGACGTGAGTGAGCGCGTCCGGGCAATTGAAGAGCGGAAAGGCGCCGAACGCCGGATTGCCCATCTCGCAAATCACGACGTATTAACCGGGTTGCCGAACAGGTCAGCGTTCCATACGAGACTGGCTCAAGAGATTGAGATTGCATGCGCACACGACGGTGAGTTCTATCTTCTGAACCTCGACTTGGATCGCTTCAAGGAAGTGAACGACGTCTACGGCCACAAGGTTGGCGACGACCTTCTTTTCCAGGTTTCCCAGAGACTTCAAGCCCAATTGCAACCGGATGAGTTTCTGGCCAGATTGGGCGGCGACGAGTTCGTCGCGATACAGCGCAAATCGCGTGGCGACAACGGCATGCCGAGCTTGGCCAGTCGCTTCCTGCAGGCAATCGGCCGTGGAATAACAGTTGACGATATAATCCTCAATTCCTCGATCAGCGTTGGTGCCGCCATATTTCCGCGGCACGGGCGAGATGCGGAGGTTCTCCTTTCGAATGCCGATGCCGCCATGTATCGCGCGAAATCGCAACTTGGCATTAGCTTTAGTCTGTTCGATGAGGAAATGGACGAGCGCATCAGAAAGAGAAGCCTGCTTGCCAATGACTTAAAAAATGCCCTGACTGAAAAGAATCTGGAAGTTTTCTTCCAGCCGCAAGCGGGTCTGCCGAACCTCGAGATTACAGGCTTTGAAGCGCTTGCACGCTGGCATCACCCAAAGTATGGCTACGTCACACCTTGCGAATTTATCCCGATCGCCGAGCAAACAGGCCTGATTATCGAACTTGGCGAGCAAGTTATGCGCTACGCGTGCGCATTTATAAACCGCCTCCCGGAACGTTACAGCGTCGCAATCAACATTTCTCCGGTTCAGATCAAGCACAGCGACCTTGTTTCAACAGTGCGATCTGTCGTTGAAGAGACGGGGGTATGCCCTACACGTCTTGAATTGGAGATTACGGAATCCGTTTTTATTGATGACCTCGAGCGGACGCGCGGCATGTTAAACGCACTGCGCGGCATGGGCTTGTCAATCGTAATGGATGATTTCGGAACAGGGTACTCATCCTTGCGCGCACTGGTGGCGTTCCCCTTCGACAAGATCAAAATCGATCGATCATTTGTCCAAAAGATCGGCCACTGCAAACAGTCGGAAGAGATCATGAAAGCCGTGCTTGATCTCGCTCAGCGCATCAACTTCGGCGTCATCGCTGAAGGTGTCGAGCAGGACAACCATGTTCAATTCCTGCTCAATGAAGAATGTCCGGCCGCGCAAGGCTTTTTGATTGGGACGCCACTCGGTGCAGTCGCAGCGGAAAAGTTTGCCCTTATGCAATGCTTGACCGACACGGGCCAGACTTATAATCACACCGCGGCTACCGCACTGAGATTCAACGCACCGGTTCTCGCGTAGGCACGCGACCGCACCTCATCGCCCAGCCCCTCATTGCACAGCACCTCATTGCCAAGCAGCTGATCCTGTTGCGGACAATCGCCAGCGACATGACGATGTCGTTCAGATCACGACACAAACGCAATCGACCGGCAACCGCGATCCGCAACGCCATTCGGGCATCCCGCGCACAGGCGCAACTCAGCGGAAACAACATCACAACCACGACAGTCCGGTCGTGGCCGATGCACCTGGATTGGCGGAGGGAGTATGCTGTTCCTGCAGTCGGTATCACGCGCCGAAACGCGTGCGAGCCGCACCGAACCGGCGCGGCTCCGGATCAGGCATCATCGTGCAGCCACTGCTAATAACTATCAGCGCGCGCCGGCAACTGGACGAGTTCGATCCAATAATTGTTCAAGGCCCGAACCACCTTGATGAGACCGTCAAAAGACACCGGCTTGGATATAAACGAACTCACACCCAGGTCGTACGTGCGCAGAATATCTTCTTCCGCTTTGGATGTCGTCAGCACGATGACGGGAATACGCTTCAGTTTCGGATCATCCTTCAGATGAGACAGCGCCGTGCGCCCGTCCATGCGCGGCATGTTGAGATCAAGCAGTATCAACCCTGGCAGCTTGGACGCGTCCCGGTCCGACCATTTTCCTTCCCCCCTGAGATACTGAAGCAGCTCCTCGCCATCTTCGACGTACTCACGGTGATTATTGAGACAGCACTCAACGAACGCATCCTCAATAAGCATGCGATCATCCTCATCATCATCCGCGATGACCAAGTGCACTGAGTTTGACAACCCCGACATTTCAAGCTCCCCAAGTCTCTCAATGAGCGTATCGAAATTCCCTGCAACGTCAGTTGGCAGCAGCCAGTTGTTCCCTATTCGGAATCTCGACACCTTTGCTGACAAGCAAGTCACGAATGTCGCCAAGCTTTCTCAAGCCGGTGATCTCTGCGACCGTGAAACGTGCGTGAAATGCACTCTCTACGGCGAAGATCACTTCAATATGCCGCAGGGAGTCCCAATTCGGTGTGTTTTCCGCATTCGACTCATCGCTAAGCGTGTTTGGATCCACGTCCAAAACCTTGCCGATCACTTCATACAGCCGCATTTCTTTCTCCTAACAAAACTCATGTCCGTTGTGACGATGCTACGCGAAGATCTCGTTTCGAACCTGCTGCGGCCAATGGTTCGGCTCAAATCCATGCTGGGCAAATGCAGCCAACACCCAACGCGCGATCTCCAAACAAACACAACCTGTTTGAACAGGATGTCCTTGATCGTCGCGAATGTCAAAGCGTGTTCCGAAAAAGTTGCCGTGCAGGTTGATAGAACCACAAGCCAAAAGCTTGGTTTTGCCCTTTGAATCTAATGTTGAGATTTTAATTTCATTTTTTATGTCTTGCGCCGCTTGCCAAAACGTTTTGGCAGCCGCCACAGCAACGTCTCTTGGAAGCTTGATGAGTAATACGCTGTCATTCTCGGCCGCATCCAGCATGTTCAACCCCAAGCTTCAGAACTGATAATAGAGAAAGCCGGAACTCGAACCGACTGCGGACAACGCCAGGCACAAGATGAGTCCTGCTGCGACTGCGCCAGTCAGGTTGGGACGCCAGGACAAGAGTCCCGCCTCTCGCGCTGCCGATTCCGGCTTGGGATCACTGCTGACCCAGATCTGGTTGAGAATCTGGTGGGAGTTCGGGAACAACAGAACCAAACTGCCGAGAATGACGATCAGCGAAAATGCCCGCTCAATGTCGATGTCGACGCCCGCGGCGGCCGTCACCGGCAGCAGCGCGCCCATCGTCCACATGGCGCTCAAGATCTGCCCGGCCGTTGTAAGGTTGTCCGCACGGAATACGACCAACGCCGTCACCACGACGCTCATGGTCAGCGTCCAACTCACGGGCGTTGAAAGGTGAACGAGCTTGAGTTCGCGCCAACCCAGATAGATCGCGATGGCAAAACCGTGGATCAAACCATAGACTACAAATGTCCAGCCCGCACCATGCCATACGCCGGCGACCAGGAACGTCGCAACCGCAGGAATCGCAGCCGTGTGAACATACCGCGCAAACCGGCTGCCACCTGAGCCCACAGCGCGACGCATGCCCGTGATCGCCAACGGCGAATAGACAAAGTTCGTGAAAAAGCGAGTCATCGTCATATGCCAACGGCGCCAGAAATCTGAAATGTTCGTCGCCTTGAATGGCGAGTTGAAGTTCAGCGGCAACTTCAGCCCGAAGATCAGGCCGAGTGCGATGGCCATGTCGGAATAGCCGGAAAAGTCGAAGTACAATTGCAGCGTGTATGCGAGCGCACCGGCCCACGCCGTAACTGGGTCCACGATCAAGCCGGACGATACGCCGTTGAAAACCGCGTCTGAGTATGGCGCGATGCTGTCAGCCAGGATGCACTTCTTGAACAGGCCGATCGCGAACAACGTCAGACCGACCGCCAGTGTCGAGGTGTTGAAGGCCGAGTCGGTGCGACGCGACATCTGCGAAAAAATCTCTTTTTGCAAGACCAGCGGGCCAGCGGTTATGCATGGAAAGAACGTCGCGAAAACAAGATAACGGCTGAATTCCTGATTCTCGACTTGCCGGTTATACGCCTCGATAAGATACCCGATCTGAATAAACGTGAAAAACGAAATGCCGACTGGCAGGAAGATCGTGAGATTTGAGAACTGATCTCCCGTAACCTGCGCGAGCGTATCCAGGAAAAAGTTTGAATATTTGAAATAGCCCAAGAGTGCGAGATTACTTAGGACGCCTGTTAACAGCAGAGCACCGCGCAACCATGCGGCTCGCGAGCCCGAACACAACAGCTGTCCGATGACGTAGTTCGCGAGGACCGAAAGGATAAGAACGCCAAGCGGCTCAAGCCCGAATTGGGCATAGTAACCGAGTGAGATGATACCAAGACACCGAAACGCCATCGGCCAACCGCCGAGCCGGTAAGACAGCAGGAACAACAGATAGCTGACCGGCAAGAACAGAAGAACAAAGGTGTAGCTGTGGAAGGCCATGGTTACAGCCCCTTCCTGGTATGCGAAGGCTCAGCCAAGGATGAGTTCCGGACAAGGCACGGGTAATCGCGCGGCGAACGCGTCTTGTTGTCCAAGACATCGCGACGTTCCGGCTCACCGTCGCACTTGACGCGCGCCATCACCGGATTTCGGTGCGGTAGCGGCGGGTAGAACTTCGGCTTTCGCATCGGCAGCGGCGGCAGATCATGGCCAGCGAGGCCAACAACTGGTTCCGGCGAAATGGATGGCGCCCCCGCCGTTGCGCGCGCAATGATCACCACCTCGGGGCCGGACGATGCGGCCGCAAGCCCCGCGCTGGCGCGGATAGGCGGCGGTTCAATCGGCTGAGATTTCCGACCGGCACTGACAATACCTGTCGGCAATGCCAGTTCGTGCTTTGCGGCAACCGCAGAGCTGAGCGCTGCCGTCGGACCCGGCTTGAACTCCGGCTCTGGTTTTCGTTCTAACTCAGGAGCCGGCTCCGGACGGAACATCGCTTTGAATTGCGCAAGCAGTTTGCCCAAGCAAACGGGGTTGGCGTGCTCGGCATCGATGTACATGTCCGACGTGCATCCGATTGGATGCGGGCTGAAACTGCCGAACCGCTTGAATCCGTACTTTTTCGCGAAGTCGCCTGTGATCTGTTTGATCCGCTCCAATCCCTTCTCGTAGGGACTGTTGCGAATGGCGTCATAATATGTCGGGTTAAACGGCGGATGGACGAAGTAGACATCAACGCCTTGTTCTTTCAAGAACCGCAGTAGTCGGTCCAGCGTCTTCAGACCGACCGGATCAATAGCTGGCGGTGAGTCCCGGTTTGCTTCGGCAAACGCCTTGGCAAGCCGCTCCGCTCGCTCCCGCGTAAAAAAGTCTTGATGCTGCTGTGACCAGTAGATTGATCCGCCGGGCCGCAGCGTGTCCAACGTCTTATGGTGATCGATACCAGTGGCATGCGGCAACACCGCCGCCTTGTACCATCGCGAAACGTTCGTATACAGCATTGATACGGACAACTGCTCTTTCCAACGCTGGGTCGGCAGTGTCTCCCAAACCGCATGGGGCTGCATATCGAGCCGTCGCGCCATGGCCCGGTAATATGGAATGCCGGGCAACCAAAGAAAGTCTGTTCGTTTCGCAACCGGCGTAAACAACCGATCGCGAATCGCCATGATGATTGTCTTGGGCAATTTATTATGCCGCACAAACATCTCGACAACCGCGAGCATGTCCTCGTAATAATCACGGTGAACGTGCGCGTTGTAGAGGTCGACTCCGTTGACAAGTTCCGGATGCGCTTCTTGCCAATGGCTGGCACCGAGAATAACGACTTCCGGAATTTTTTGAAATCCCTTGATCTGCGCATCCCGCATCTCGCGGATATTGATATTCAGATCAAACGTTGCGAAGTTCTTGCCGTTTTCCAAAGCCCGGGCCATAAGCACAGGGCCTTGTGGATCATACATTTCCGGTGCAAAGGTTTGGTTTGCTCGCCAAAGCGAGACGAGGCACATAACAGTCGTGAATGCGAACGCAACCAGATATAGTGCCGGTGTGCCGGATCTCTTACTGGCCGCACTGCCATTCCTTTGCGCATCTTTAGAGTTCGATCCCGCGCGTGCATTCTGCACTGTGGTCTGGGATCGGCCGATCAAACGCGCAGGGCGCGAAGCGATTTCTGTGGGCAACGTAGTGGACATTACGCAGTCTACTTAACTTGAGTTACTGCATAACATATACCTCAATTGTCTCGATGCACGGTTAATAGCCAGCCCGCTCACACGAGTGGCAACAGAATTTCTTTTAATGAGACAGCCTTCGTTTGGTTTTTTATCAGCCGTGCAAGAACAGTTTAATCGATATTCAGAAAGCCCCACTGCGTGCGATGCCATTGCAGCGACAGGCCCTTAGTGTCAGCCAGATGAGGCTTACGATGTCGATTGTTAACGCGATGTCGAATGTTAAGTCGCGGCGTCGTACGCCGGAGCCAGCGATCGTGCAACCGTCAGCCGATCGTCGGCATCGCGGACAAGTATGACAGGCCTCTATCTTCAGGCTCAGGATTGCGCGTAGGACTGCCCGGCGGGCGCGGTATCGTGCAGCCGACTACTTAACCGAAGCAGCACCGGGGCAAGGCACATCGGAATCATCGAAACACCGACATAGAGCGGCAAATCACTGCCGAGCTGATCATTCAGCAACGCGAGCGCAAGCCCAACATTCCGCAAGCCGGCCAGGATTGCCGACGTCATCGCCTCACGCGGCCCGAACCGATACATGACCACGGCGGTCAGGACATACATAATCGTTGTCATGAACACCGCGAGAAAAAGATAGAAAACAACCTTGGTCGGATTTGCCGACAGCTCTTGTGAAACGGGCTGCATGATACCAATCGCGAACAAGATCAAAGCGATAAGCGAAGCCCAATGAAAAACAACCTGGAGCGAGCGTGAACTTGCGGCGCTGAAATTCTGAGAGATACGAATATAGATCCAGAGCAGAATAAGCGGAATCCCAAGAAATATTGCGGCGCGGCTGATGTAGCTCTGCAAATCAAGGTTTGCGTGCTCGTTATGAGCAATCAACTCGAATACATAGAGCGAAACCGGCATCACCGCCGTTGAAACCACAAGGGTTTGAAGCGCGCGCTTTTGATCGAGATCGAGAAGCCCGGCCAACATCGGTGAGGCGAACAGCGATCCCGCACATGCCGTCACGATCATCATCGATGTCGTTTGTTTGTCGATATCGAGCAGAATGGCTGCTGCGAGAACCAGACTGGGAAGAACAACCTGCTGCCAGCCGACGACCAGCCAAGTTGTGCGGTCTAGCGGGAAGAGTTGCGCCTTGGACTGATCGACCAACGAGGCAAAAGAAAAACACGCAACAGCGAACAACGCCGGCATCGCCACCGGAGCTAAAACAACCGTCAAGGACGGCATAAGGAAAGCGCCGACCATACCGGAGGCGAGCAGCAGAGTGCCCAACGTTTGCGTATCGACTGCTTTCACGACTGCGCTCGAACTCTGAACTGTTTCAGAACATTTACGCTGAAGTTTCCACCAAAAGGGTTAGAGATTGGCTAAATTTGCTCAACGCGAGACTTGGATAAGACTTTGTTGATGATACTCAGCGAATTTTTACGCTGAACTTTTTTTGGAGGAACGGCACGCCAGCCGTCATAATACATGATAACCGAAGTTTCACACTTAACCGGCCCCCCCGCTGAAAAAGGTGCCATACACGTCCCAGGCGGAAGTGACCTGGAGCACTTAATGGCGGGCGCAGATGTCGGACTGGCGCTCTTTGATCAGAGCCTTCAGCTTCTGGTCTGCAACCATCTCTATCGCGATTTGTGCGGTTACGAGCCGCGTGACGTTTCCGCCGGGACCACGATGGAAACGCTGATCAGAACGTCCCTTAGCCGGCAGTTTGTACCGCTTGAAAAGATCGAACGCCTCGTCGAAACATCAATTCGGAGGCTAACGCCCGGCGCCACTTACTCGTTCTCGTTCACGTCACAAAACTCGCGAGAGCTGATTGTGCGTCGCCGACGGCTAAAAAGTGGCTCGGTTGTCGAAACGGTTCGCGAAAAGAACCGGGACGTTCACGACACACCTGCGATGAGCGACCAGATCTCCGAGATCGCGCACGCGGCACGCGAACGTATGATGCACGCGCTGGACGTGATGGCGGACGGCTTTGCGCTATTCGACGCGCAAGACCGCCTGGTCGTCTACAACAAACAATACGTCAATCTTTGCCTGAACGCGGGTGATCTCATTCTACCCGGGCAGCGATACGAAACGCTCTTGCGCGAGTCGATCAAACGCGGCGCATACGTCCTCAACGGCATGGACGAGGACGCGTATTTTCAGCAGCGCTTCAATCGATACAAAAATCCGAGCGAACCCTACGAAGTTCAGCTTGCAGACGACCGCTGGATCCTTGTCGACGAACGACGGACGGCCGACGGCGGCATCGTCAAGATCCGTTCGGATATCACACAAACCAAACAGCGCGAGTTCGAGATCCTCCGCGTTTCGCAAAAACTGCATCTCAAGAACCTGCACTTCGATGTTGCCTTAAACAACATGATCCAAGGCTTGTGCATGTTTGATCGGGAACAAACGCTGATCGTTTGCAATCGTCGGTACCTTGAAATGTATGGCTTCTCACCGGACGTCGTGAAACCTGGCGTGAAGCTGAACGATATCATGAAGTACTCGATCAGTCTGGGGAACTACCGCGACGAAGATGCTCAGCGCGCCCTGTCGGAACGGCGTGATCCGTCAGCTTTGGCGTCTCGCGCGGTCATCAAACAGCGCCTGCGAGACGGCCGCACAATCGCCGTGATGAACGAACCGATGCCGGACGGCGGCACGATCGCGACCTACCAGGACATCACCGAAACCGAGCAGTACGCGGAACAAATGCAGTCGTATATGGCGAAACTTGAGCAATCGAACCGAGAACTCCAAGAGTTCGCGTACGTTGCCTCGCACGACCTGCAGGAGCCATTACGCAAGATTGAAGCTTTCGGCGATCGCCTGGCATCGCGCTTTAAGGACACGCTGCCGGATCAAGGGCGGATGTACATCGAAAAGATGATGAACGCCGCAACCCGGATGCGCACTTTGATCAATGATCTGCTGTCGTATTCGCGTGTGGCAACGCAGGCCAATCCGTTCTCCAAAGTCGATTTGAAAAAGGTCCTCAATGAAGTCGTCTCGGATTTGCAGATTCGCATTGAGGAAACGGGCGCGGACATCAGCTGCGACTCTCTGCCTGAAATCGACGCCGACCCCACGCA
>JBCCOV010000179.1:0-10475 GCA_039039985.1 Pseudomonadota bacterium
TATCACGCCTGATGGAACCGGCGTGTCTATTCGCCAAGGCACGATCGCTGATGGCTTGACACGGCGCGCAAGGGCGCGAGTGACGAACTAGTAACTTTCGCGGCTGCGATGCCGCTGCAGATCGCCCGCGATTGTTGCAGCGATCGACATGCGCTTGAAGCGGGGCAATACTAAGCGTTGGCGCAAAACGCCGATCGGCTGGCCTCGTGGTGATATTGCATCGCGGCTGGAGACGTACGCCTGTGTATGTGTTTCTTAGAGATGCGATTGACCGCTCATGACTGATCGTTCACCCACAGCGTCTGACCTGCCTCTGCCGCTTGCTGGCATCCGCGTTCTTGATCTCGCGACATTTGTTGCTGCGCCGTTTGCAGCCACTGTGCTTGGCGAGTTTGGCGCCGATGTCATCAAGATCGAGCATCCATCCGGCGGGGACAGCATGCGCCGGTTTGGGACGCCGAGCGCGTCAGACGGGCGGACATTTGCTTGGCTGTCGGAAGCGCGCAACAAGCAGTCCGTTACGCTCGATTTGAAGACGGAAGACGATGCCGCGGTTTTCAAGGAGCTGGTGCGGCGCTCCGATGTTGTGGCCGAGAATTTTCGCCCTGGCACGCTTGAAAAATGGGGGCTGGGTCCGGATGTCTTGCTGGCGCTCAACCCGGCGCTCGTCATTCTCCGTGTCTCTGGATACGGGCAAACCGGCCCCTACAAAAACCGTCCTGGCTTTGCCCGCATTGCCCACGCGGTAGGTGGATTGTCCTATCTTGCGGGTGAGTACGGCGGGCCCCCTGTTACGCCCGGGTCCACAACGCTCGCCGACTATGTGTCCGGCATGTATGGCGCAATCGGCGTGTTGCTGGCATTGCGAACCGCGCAGCAGACCGGGCAGGGCCAGGTCATTGATGTCGCGCTCTACGAGTCGATCTTTCGCGTGCTCGATGAACTCGCTCCTGTCTATGCGGCGCATGGCACAGTGCGCGAGCGCGAGGGCGTGTCGACGCGAAATGCTTGCCCACATGGCCACTTCCCTTGCGCCGATGGCAACTGGGTCGCCATCGCATGCACGTCGGACAAGATGTGGGAGCGTATGGCGGTCAACGTGCTCAACCAGCCGGAGCTGGCGGAAACCTATCCGACGACAGCATCGCGCTTGGCGGATCGTGCCGTCGTTGACGGTGCGGTCGAAGCGTTCACGCGGGCAAACGCGATGGCAGATGTCGTGCGCTTATGCACCGACGGCGATGTGCCGTGCGGGCCGATCAACTCGATCGCTGATATCTTCGCAGATCCGCATTTTGCCGCACGCGAGACGCTTACCACGATCACCGATGTCGATCCCGCCGTTGGCGCTGTGACGGTTCCGGCCGTCCTGCCACGTCTGTCCGCCACACCGGGCCGAATCACGCATCTGGGTCCTGTGCTCGGTGATTGGAACGAGGCCGTGCGCGACCTGATCGCGGATGTCGGACAAATCCGGTCCCGCACGCAGACGCCGGACGACGAGTGATACGGGCGACGATTGACAAGGACGACGATTAACAAGAGCCGTGCGATGGCCGTCCAAACGCACGCGCCAAAGCGCACGTCAGTCGACCGACAGCACGATCTTTCCGATATGCGTTTTGCTTTCGAACGCGGCCTGGGCAGCAGCAATGTCCTGCAATGGATAGGTGCTGGCGACGAGCGGACGAATGCGGTCTTGTTCGATGTGCCGGACGAGATTGCTGAAAACCTCAGGTTCCAGAACCGTACAGCCAAAGAAGCTCAGATCCTTCAAGTAGAGGGTCCGTACATCCAGTTCGACCATTGGACCGCCAATCGCGCCTGCTACGGCATAGCGTCCGCCGGGGCGCAGCACATCGAGGAGTGACGGCCATGGCGGCCCTGCAACGAGATCAATCACGACGTCGACTGTATTGACGCCAAGAACCTGCACGTAATCTGCGTCTCTTAAGACGATTTCGGACGCCCCGAGACTTCGTAGGGCTGCGGCTTTGCTGGGGCTCGTCACCGCAATCACCTTTGCATCGCGCGCTCTCGCAAGTTGAACGGCGGCAGATCCAACCCCGCCGGATGCCCCGGTTACCAACACTGTGTCTTTGGCCCGCACGTTCGCACGCGTGAGCATGTTTTCCGCAGTCGAATACGAGCAGGGAAATGATGCCAGTTCCACCTCGGTCATCGCGCTGTTGATCTTGTGGGCATGGCGAGACGCGACAACCGTGAACTGTGCAAAGCCGCCATCGCACTCCGATCCAAAGTACCATGGGCTCGGCAGCAGCTTGCCATCAGCTTCGCGAATGCACGGCTCGATGATGACCCGTTCGCCAATGCGCGATGCGTTCACCTCCTCTCCGACTGCGGCGATGATACCGCACACGTCAGCGCCTTGAATGCGAGGAAACGAAAGCGCCTGCCCTGACCAACTCGCATCGCTCGCGGCCGCATCGCCTTTGGAGTACCAACCGGTTCTCGTATTGATATCGGTGTTGTTGACCGCGGCGGCGTGCACCCGAACGAGAACGTCTCCGGGGGCCGGTGCGGGTGTTGGGATATCGGTTCGATAGGCGAGCTTTTCCGGAACGCCGTGGCCCGTGAGCAGGATACCGAACATGCGACCCGGTAATGCGTCCATGGTTCGCTCTTTGTCCCTGCGGTGCGTGACCATCCATCGACGTTGCGCGTACCAACCCGATCCAGACGGGTCAAACGGGCGGCATTGTCAGCAATCATTTTAGGCCTGCCGCCAACGCAAGTCCGGTACGCGCTGAGACAAGCCGTGTGACCGCCTCTCACCGAAATGTTAGGCAGCTCATGTCTTCGTACCATATTGAATTCTGAATTCAGTATAACTAGTATCGGCTCAGTCACGGTGGAGGCGGACGCGGTTCCATGCTTGAGCAAGTCGAATCTCAACCCGTACTGATTGATCAGGTCTATGATCGGCTGGTCGCTGCCATCTCAAGCGGACGCTTGGTTCCGGGCGAACACCTGACGCAGGAAGGTCTCGCCGATATGCTTGGCGTATCGCGGCAGCCTGTCAGCCATGCTTTGAAACTCTTGAGACATCGCGGTCTAGTGGTTGAGCGTGGCCGCCGTGGTGTCATGGTGGCGCCGATCGATCGCGTCCGGATCCGACAACTCTACGAGGTGCGGGAAGCGCTGGACGGGCTATCTGCGCGACTGGCGGCACAGCGTGTTCGTCAAGCGCAAGCGTCGCCTGAGGACGTTCAAGTCCTCAACGCTGCGCTTGCCGTTGGCGACGCGCTCGAAGACGGGGCTGAGATACTGGACTGGGTCGAGGCTGACGTCGCATTCCATCGCGCTGTCCATAACCTCTCCGGGAATCCCGAAATCGAAACGACCGTGGCAGAGCAGTGGCCCCAGTTCATGCGATCGATGGCCGTTGTCTTAGGCGATGAAACGCGCAAGCAGCGGATTTGGCGTGAGCACACGGCGATTGTTCGCGCGATTGTCGATGGCAATCCAGAAACTGCAGAGAAACACGCCCGCGCACATACACGCCGCGCCGGCCGCGACGCGGGGCGGCATATGACAGAGAATTCGGCGGCCCGGTGAACACGCGCCGCTCAATAAGCCGAAATTAAAGCCATCGTCAGGGAGAGCGTCATGAAACTCAGCCAAGAGCAAATCGATCAGTTTGAAACAGAAGGCTGGATATTTATTCCGGAGTGCTTCTCGCCGGAGGAGACTGCCGTTTTGAAAGCGGAGGCAGATGCTATCTACGCCCAGGATCGGGAGGAGATCTGGCGTGAAACATCAGGGGCGCCGCGTACGGCATTCGCTGCCCATCTCTACAGCGAAGTGTTTGCTCTCCTCGCTAAACATCCGCGCCTGATCGAACCGCTGGAGCAGGTTTGGGGCGAGCCGGTCTACATGCATCAGTTCAAGGTCAATGCAAAAGCGAAGTTCACCGGTGACGTTTGGCAGTGGCACCAGGATTATGGCGTTTGGCATCGCGACGACGGTATGCCTGAGCCGCGCGCAATGAACATTTCCGTGTTTCTCGACGAAGTGTTTCCGTTTAACGGCCCGCTGATGCTCATTCCCAAGAGCCACAAGCACGGTGTGCTGGAAGCCGGCCACGACACAACAACAACCAGCTATCCGCTCTGGACACTCGATAACGAAACCGTCGAACGGCTTGTTGACGAAGGCGGGCTGGTCGCGCCGACTGGTAAGCCGGGCGGCGTGCTCATGTTTCACGGCAATCTCGTGCACGGATCGTCGGGCAACATCACGCCGTTCCCTCGCAAGATCGTCTATCTGACACTCAATGCCGTCTCGAACTACATCCGGACTCCAACGCGCAAGGACTGGATTGCGCATCAGGACTTCACGCCAATTCAAGCCGGCAACGATGGAGACCTGCTCGCCTACGCGCGCGCCCATACGCACGCAGCGGAGTGAGACGGCTGCAGTTTCAATGACGACGTCGGCAACATGGACCGTGGCGGTCGCTTGCACTGCCGCGGTTCCTGCATTGACGGCCATATCATCGGTGTTCGGGCCGGGTAATGGGAGAGAAGACGATGACGACGGTGGAACAGAGCCGCCGGGACGGCATTCGCGTGACCACGTTCGCGGGGCCTGGCGCAGAACCGGTTATGAATACCGTCGCGTGGCCGAAGGTTCCGCCGAAAGGCGCGCTCATTCGCATTGGGGCTTGCGGCGTGTGCGGGACGGACCAGCACATTCTCAAAGGCCACTGGCCCAAAGCGTTGCCGTGGCCGTTCACTTTGGGGCATGAGCTGGCCGGTGAGATCGTGGAGATCGGCTCCGAACTGACCAGAGATCATATGGGCAAGGCGATCGGTGTCGGCTCGAAGCTGATGTTGCCGCCGCTGATGCCTTGCGGTTTCTGCGATTGGTGCAAACGCTACCCCGAGCAGTCGAACAAGTGCCTGACGCCGGTCTACTACGGCCGCTACCTGGGGTTCGACAAGCCGCCGCATCTTTGGGGCGGTTGGGCCGAGTATGTTTACGTCGATCTTGGAGAACTGCCGGGCACAAAGATTTACAAGCTTCCGGACGACATGAGCTATCTGCTCGGCTCATTGTCCGAACCGCTGACCTCGTGCATCCGAGGATTCAATCGGGCGATCAAGGCCAACGCGTTCAGTTGGGGTGACACCGTCGTCATCCAAGGCACGGGCCCGATTGGCATACTCGCAATTGCTGCAGCTCAAGAAATGGGCGCCGGCCGTGTTATCGCTGTTGGTGCGCCGGAAAGCCCGCGGCTGGCTTTGGCGCGCGAGTTCGGTGCAGAAGCGACGGTTGACATCACAGTTCACACCACGGCGAATGAGCGCATTAAGGCAGTGCGCGACATCGTCGGCGGCTATGGCGCGGACCTGGTGATGGATTGCTCGGGCCATCCGACGGCGGGGCCGGAAGGCCTTGAGTTCCTGCGCGACGGTGGGTGCTATGTCGAGATGGGGCAGTTCACCGATGCAGGCTCAATCGAGACCAGTTGGCACCGCATCTGCACGAAGGACGTCACACTGCTTGGGTCTTGGGCCTTCACGGCAAACGATCTTGCTCTCGGCGTGCAGATGCTCGATCACGCCAGCCACAAGTATCCGTGGCGTAAGATGCAGACGATTTATCCGTTCTCGCTTGACGGCGTGAACCAGGCGGTGTCCGACGCCATGGCGATGAAGACGGTCAAGAGCACAATCGTGCCGCACCCCGAGATGGTGGAGGATGCGTAGTCGCTCAGAGACGATCACCTGATGTTGCGGCCCATTGACATTGAGCAGCATCTGCCGTTCCGGCCAAAAGAGGCGCAGCGTGCGGGAATGATGACGCAAACCTTGGATGGCTCCAGCCACGGCGCGGCGCGCGCGCGAGCACGCTTCCGCCGCGAGCTCTTCGTTGATTGATTTCGTTGGGTTGGTTGATTTGTTTGGAGCGTGCGCATGGTGGCGCTGCTTCTGACATGGCTCCGCGGGTAGGATTCGAACCTACGACCAACCGGTTAACAGCCGGTTGCTCTACCGCTGAGCTACCGCGGATCACCAGTGTCAAAAGGAAGCCAAGTGCTTACCAGTGTCGTGACGCTCTGCCAAGCCCGCAGTTTGCGATCCCACACTTCTGTTCGCAATCCGCGAGGCGCTGTTGTAACGCGCCCCGACGCCAGTCTCCGCAGATGAGCCGCCACAGGCAGCAGGACGGGAAAGGGGAGGGCGGTGCCCGCTGAACGCACATCCGTGCAGGCTGGCCACGGCGTTTGGTTCAGATTTGGTACATCCAAATCGCGCGCAGGGAGCGAATTGCGCGACGTGTCCCGGTGTCTATCCGCGTGAGTTGCCGACTTATCGGGTGTTTGCTGGAGGCCACGCCCGGAATCGAACCGGGGTATACGGATTTGCAGTCCGCTGCGTCACCACTCCGCCACGTGGCCTGTTTGCTCAGCAAAACATGATTTAGACGCGACCAAAGCGACAGACTATACACGAACTGCAGCTAAGTGGTTGCGTCCCTGAGACGAGCGCATGTATCACACGCGGCAACTGTCGTGCAATCCAATGTCGACCACGGCGTGTTATGCCGATCAACCGTCGGCGTTCGCGTTTACGCGATGGATTGTATCGAGGATCCGAACAAACAGTGATTGGATAAGATGAGTGACTTTGCGCTCAGCCGTTTGAATATGGTCGAGAGCCAGATTCGGCCCAGCGATGTCACAGACCGGCGCATCAGCCGCACCATGCTGGCTTTGCCGCGCGAGGAGTTTGTGCCGGCGCCGCTCAAGCCAATCTGCTACATGGACCAGGACTTGATTCTGCCACCCTCACGCGGATCCGATCGACGTTTTTTGCTGGCGCCACGGACCTTGGCAAAGCTGATCCAGGCGCTCGAAGTCAATGACGATTCGGTTGTTCTCGACTTGGGCTGCGCGACGGGCTATAGCGCCGCAGTCTTGTCCCGGCTAGCGGGGACGGTGTTCGCAGTCGAAAGCGACCCGGCATTGGCGGAGTCAGCTTCTAAGCTTCTGGAGCGCCTGGAGATCTCGAATGTCCAGGTGACGACCGGGCCATTGGGTTCGGGTCTGCCGAAAGATGGTCCATTCGACGCGATCCTCATCAATGGCACGGTCAGCCATGTCCCTGCGGAATTGCTGGACCAGCTTAAGGACTCGGCACGATTGGTCGCAGTGCTGACGGGGGACGGCGTCGGCCATGCAACACGCTGGCTGCGTGTCGGGAGCCGCTTCACCCAAGCGGCGTTGTTTGATGCCTCCGCGCCCGCACTGTCGGAGTTTGTGGAAGAGACCGGCTTCGTGTTCTAGCGCGTTTCAGGTTTCGCTCGAACCATCCCACATCGGTTCGTTCGGCCGTCCTGACGAGCCGCCCGAAGGGACGTCTTCAGGGGTGACCGGGCGACATCGGATGTTGCCGATGTCGTTGACCCACGGCTGCTGAACTCGGAAACATCCGGGGTCGGGGAGGGGGTATGGGCCGGCGACGTGAATCCGCCTGTAGCGGAAATGAGATCTGAAGCGTGTCGTTCAGCGCCTCGGTGACGGATCTCTCTACCAGTGCTTTTTGGTGTTGGCGTCGTGGTCGCAGCGTCGGTTGTGTTGCTTGTTGGTTACAACGCGTAATATCACGCGCAAGATTCGGTATGGCGTTCAATTTCTTAGTAGCGTTGCGCAACACCGTTGCTTTCTGATCGCCAGTGCGGTCGACGTCGTGCCGGATCGTTCGAGCATTCCGATGCGGTTAGATGTGTTGAACGGCGTTCCCAAGGGTTTGGAGTTTTGCTGATAGTTGTGATTTCAGGTGCGCGCAGTGCCGTATTTCTGAGTTTTGCTGCTGGGGATTGTGTGTCAACTGCAACGCGCTGCCATTGAAAAACGCTGTGGACGAGGTCTCCGAACGATTTGGGACGGAATCGGAGTTAATGAGTGGTGAACGCAATCAGTGATCCGGATCAACCTAGATTGCAGGGCGCGGACACAGCTCTGTTGTCAGACCCTAATCGGGGCACGAATGACCAGAATGATCGTCGAGCCAAAGCGTAAGGATTCCAACGTGGTTTGGAGTCGATCTACGCAGATGGCACTGGCTGTTGCCGTCATCGGTGCCGGCTGCATACTGAACCCGACTGTGGCTTGGTCGACGAGCCTCGCCGATGCCTTGCGCCTTGCCTATCGTTACAATCCGGAGATCGCAGCCGAGCGGGCTCGACTACGCGCGACCGACGAAGGTGTCGCCAGCGCGATGTCCGGTTACCGTCCAACCGTGAATGGTCAGTACTCCATCGATAATACGACGGTGAGTGCGACCGGAGCTGATGGCAACACAACTACGCGATCCTTCACCGTGACGCTGTCTCAGCCGATTTTTCGCGGCTTTCAGACGCGGAATGCGGTGAACGAGGCTGAAGCCAATGTGCGCGCAGGTCAGGAAACGCTGCGATCAACAGAGCAGGATGTACTTCTGTCAGCCGCAACGGCTTATGTTGATGTGGTTCGCGATGCCGCGCTCGTGCGACTGAGGCAAAACAACGTCGAGTTTTTGACGCGAGAGCTCAAGGCCACTCAGGACCGCTTCCAGGTCGGCGAAGTCACGCGGACCGACGTCGCCCAGGCGCGTGCACGGCGTGCTGCCGCCGTCTCGGCATTGGACCTCGCGCGCGCAAACCTCAAGTCCAGCCGGGCAACATTCGTTAGGGTCGTTGGAAGTCAGCCAACGCGTTTAAGGGCACCGGGCAGTCCGCGCCGCTTGCTGCCAAAGACGCAAAAAGAAGCTGTTGATCTGGCGATTACCCAGAACCCGTCCGTTGTTGGGGCGTTGTATAGCGAGCAGGCTGCGCGGTTCTCGGTTAATCAGTTGACAGGTCAACTGCTGCCTCAAGTTAATCTTGATGCGTCTTATAATGTGTCTCGAGACCCGGATAAGACGGAGACGGGAACGGTCACGGGCACGGTTTCGATACCGCTGTATCAAGCGGGATCGGTCCGGTCGGATATTCGCGCCGCGAAACACCTGCATGTCAGCCGCATCCAGGAAGTGGAGACGGCGCGGACGACTGCGCGCGCATCGGCGATTTCGGCTTGGTCTTTGTTGCAAGCGTCGCGGGCGCAGCTGATTTCGGACCGGGCGCAGGTTGACGCCAACAGAATTGCGTTGGAGGGCGTGCGTGAGGAAGAGCGCGTGGGACAGCGGACACTTCTGGATGTGCTCGATGCCCAGCAGGAGCTGCTCGATGCTCAGGTCTCGCTGACGACGACACAACGCGATATCATTGTTAATGCTTACACACTCTTGTCTGCAGTAGGCAGATTGGACATGCTCAATCTAGGTCTCACACGGACGGTGTATGATCCGGATGTTCACTATCACAAGGTGCGTCGCAAGTGGTTTGGTATCTCGATTACCCATCGGGATGGGCGCACGGAGCATCTGGATGTTGCACCGGCCCGTGCGAGAAAGCGGAATTCGGTTGCGAAACCAGCCAAGGGATCACACAAATAGCTGAGCAGCAGTTCATCGGCATTTGACGCCTGCGATTCAGTAGACTCGCAGGTGGCTTAATTCATTTTTCCGAATTGTATGCCCGAATTTGAACGTGACCTTCGACTATCGCTCCGATCGGTTGTGCGACACGCTCCGACATTGCTAGGTCATGTGTGAGCACATCCGCATTCAAGGTATGCGGCGCTGATCACTGATCGAGGTGGCGTGATGACTGACCGGAATTCGAACGGTGAGCAAAGCATGGAAGATATCCTTGCATCGATTCGCCGGATCATTTCCGAAGATGACGACGAGACGCAGCAGCCTGAGCCTCAGCTGAATGGTGCGCAGCCCTTCAACAATGGGGCCAGCGGCGCGGCGCAGCATGCGCCGGACTCCGCCAGAGGGCCGACACATACCCCGGAATCCAACGGTGAGCCTCAATCTGACGCATTTGCGCGCCTGATGGCGACGTCGACAGATACAACCTACCGTCCGGCTGGCCATGATGATCCGGAGCCGGATCTGGCGCCGAGAGTTGCGGTCGCCGGGGCAAAGCCGCTCAGTGCATTGATCGGAGACGCCTCGCTTGATGTGGCAGACGCGGACCCGGCACCGCTGCGGCGTTTTGTGGCCAGTACAGACCTTCCCGGTACCGCGCGTGCCAATCCGCCGGTCGCAGAACCAGACGACAATGCACGCCGCGACGATCGCGACGCGCAGCCCAGCCAGTCGTCACCGTTCACTGCTGCGGATCAGGGCCCGGCGCCGGCCGAGACCGTCACGCCAGTTCCGGCCGCAACGCATATGAACAATGGCGAAGCGGCGCGGTTCGCGGCCGCACCTGACGCAGCGGCGCCTGCCCAGCCCACTCAGTCGGTCCAGTCCGACGACCAAGGAACTTCGGCGCTTGAGCGCCTACAGGCGACGATGCCGACTTTGAAGCGTCCCAATCCCAGTGAAGCGCGAGAGATCGATAACACGCCA
>JBCCOV010000180.1:0-10435 GCA_039039985.1 Pseudomonadota bacterium
AAGACCGGAGTACGGCAATTGCTGTTGGGCCAGGGCGGCAACTCTTGGCACGGATAGCTCGGCCAAGTCTACTTGCGGCGCGCATGCCACGTACGCCGCAGCCATGAAAGCGCACAAGAACGAAGGTTGGCAGGATCAAAACCGTGGGTTGTGAGGTCGGTTGCAGCAAGATGTCGCGATCGAGACCGGCGTTATCCGGAGCCATCGGCAAAGTGTACACAAACATGTCAGTTGAATGGATTGATCAGATTGCCGATCGCGTGCCGCATCCGATAACGCGGACACGCACGGTCGCGCGGCCGAACTTGCAGCCGTTCTTCGGGCGTCTCGATGCGCCGGTCGATAACGGCCAAGGGCTTACTGCATCTGTAACAACCAGCCGGCGTTCATGGATACCCTTCGACTCGTCCGGTGATCAGGCTGACCGTGCAGCCAGGCACCAAGTAGCCTTTCGAATTTGGGACGAGAAGACTGACCGACACCCGCAACTGGCGCTCCTGCCACATTGGTCGCCAGAACTCATACCAATACGGCTCACCCGTGGCGCCGCGCTCAATGACGTGATGGAACCTGGCGTGGGCCGCACGTTGAAACGGATTGGGTTTGTCTGTTCGCCGGAGGTGATTCCGGCATTTTCTCGCAACTTCGGTATAAGCAAGGCGCCCGGCAACGTCATTCAGCGCATTGTAATTGCTCCACCATCCATATGACAGTCCAATGAGCACGATGAATAAGGCACCTGCAAGCGCCAGCACAGCTTGGTCCTGATAACCAATCGCGATAAGAGACACAATCAAGAAGAAGGCAATGCCGATCAGAACTAATGGCTGCTCAATCGCATAATAAATGAAGAATGCGACCATTAGTAAGACGCCAAAGAATACCACCCCCCCTAGCTTTTGGATGCCACCGGCCATTATCCACTCCTAGTTTCACATCATCTACGTCAGCGATCGACCTGTATCCAACCTAGACATACGATCGCGAAACTGGGCGAAGAAACCTAAAAAAATGCTGACGAGTTTGAGGAAAATTGAGCATAAAAACAAATGCCCATCCCATCGGATTGAGCACGAAGTGAGCATAAAATCGAACATGCATTGTGGCGTGATTTTGAGATGCGTTTGGCTGTTTTGCGACGGAGATCCGCCGCCGACGCGAAGGCATCGACGATGCAAGACTGTCATTTGCAAGCCGGCATCGATTTCGTCAGTCAGGCACTTGCTTAGCTTTCTGCACGCGTAATGAAAGCTTCAGTATAAGTTGACATATAGTCGGTATCAGCATTTGTTTTGGAATTATACTCGGAGATGACTTATGGTCAGTGTCATGGGTGCTCGGCCAAGTTGAAACAAGCATAGGGTGTGAGTCGGCGACAAAAGTCCGCCATACGCGGACATGTTCTAAGCGGGCACGTCGCGCTGGTTTGCCGACACAAAGGCGTAAGCCTCCACAATCGCATCTGCGATTCGAGGTGGGTCTTCCTCGTGCATGAGATGGCCGAGCTTGTGAATCAGTTCGGCCCGCGCCGCAGGCGCATCCGACGCAACCTCGAATGACTGATACGGTTTGACCGTTCGATCATTCTCACCTGCGAACAGAACAAGCGGCACGGTCATGTCGCATAGCTCGGATCGGAGTTTCCGCAGATCCCAGTTTGCCATCATCTTCAATGTCGATCGCACATGGCGCGTACACCGAAAAAGCCTCGTATAGAGCGCTGCACTTTCCGGCGGAACCTGCGAGCCCGTCTCGGCGAGCAGGTCGCGAACAACACGTTCATCCCGCGCACGCGCTGCAAACAATCTCGGGACGAGTGGATTGACATAAAGCAGTTTGGCCAACGTCGGAAAAATCGCGCCTGCCACACCAGAAAACGGCTCAAACGCTGCATTCAAACCGATGACAACGTTTGGCGTCACACGCTGATCCAAGACCATCCGAGCGAGGATTGCAGCGCCGGCAGAGTGTCCGACCATCAGATGTGAGTGGACACCGACTTCAGACAGCAACGCAGACGTCAGATCTGCGAAACCCGCAATTGACGTGTCACGGGTCCGGGCCGGCTCAGTAAAGCCATGGCCGGGCAAATCGAACGTCGTAATGGAGAAACGCTCCGCGAGAACCGGCCCGAGCCGCGCCCAGGTATGCGTTGACGATCCCGTTCCATGCACCAGAACAAGGTCCGGTCCATGACCAAACTGCTGAACATGCCATCTGAGCCCACCGGCCATGACAAAGCGACTGTGGCGATGCAGTGGCCAATGCGCCCGATCGCGCGCCCAATCCAGTTGGTTCCGAGATGCCGATAGCACTGACACGACGATGGTCTTTCAGATCTAGCTGGACTCGTCCCACACTCCCACGCGGCGAAGCGCTTCCGCCTAAGTTGGATATGATCTAGCCCAACTCTCTGGCCTGCAACTCAGCACAAAGATATCAATACGTCTCAACTCTACGCTCTGCGCCCCTACGACGACGCAGTCCGCGCGATCATATCCTTGACAGCGACCACATCTGCTCGCGGCAACGGCAAGTACGTCCCTCCTGTTTCTTCCGCAAAACGCGCAACGCGATCCTGGGGCCGCGCAGACGTGTCAATGATCAGGCTCCGAATGCCCGACTGCTTCAGTCGGGCCGCTTCGGCCGATGCATCCCGCCCGGCCTCCGCTCGGCCTGGTGTGCCGTCGCGCGCAATGTTGGCCCGTCCGTCCGTTAGCAAGACGATGGTTGGTGTTTGCCCGCGACGCAACCCGGATTCCGCAAGCTGCAGGGCTTCGGCAATACCAGACGCCAATGGCGTGCCACCACCACCCGGCAAAACGGCCAGGCAGCGTTTCGCGCGGGCAAGCGCCGACGTCGGCGGCAACAGCACTTGCGCCGACGTGCCGCGAAACGCAATGAGGGCCACCTCATCGCGACGCACATAACAATCACCCAATAGCAATTCAACAGCGCCCTTCGCTTCACCCAAACGCTGCAATGCAGTCGAACCGGACGCGTCCACCACGAAGATCGTAAGCGACTTGCGGCGTTGCTCGTGCACATGAATGCGAAAGTCATCCGACCGAATCTGAAGCCTCGGCCGAGTTGCTGATCCCGGCTCACAACGCACATGCCCGCGTCGCAGCTTTTGCATCGGCGCGGCCGCGATCAGCGTGTCATGGATGGACAACACACCGCCTGTTCGTGGATCTCCGCGACGCACGCCAACACGGCGCCCGCGCGTCGCCGTACGCTGACTGGACCCAGACTGACCGGCAGCTCCGCGTTGGCGTGAGCGTCCCTGCTGGTCGATGATCGACTTCAGAAGGTCGGCCGGCAGAATTGCGCGGACAGCGTCAACGCTCCGTTCCATGTCCGACGCAGACGTCTCTTGGTTGGTCTCGGCTTCAGGCGTTTCGTTTTGCTCAGTGTCGCGCTGTGCCGGAGGCTCCGGAGCGAAGTCAGGCACCTGAGTGGCGCGCCACGCAAAACAAAGCCGAACAGCGGCCTCAAGATCGTCGTCTTGAACGTCATCGCGACTGTTGAGAGCCGCATGAGCGCGCGCCACCTTTGCAGCCGCAAGTGCCGGGCGAAGCGATGTGATGCCCAGCATCTGCGCGATCTGGCAGAGCGTGTTGAGCTGCTCCGACGCTATTGCGATAGTCTCAGAAGAAGGCATCGCTGCGCTGTGCTGGACAAACCTGTCGTCGACGGGAGCCATGCAGTGCGCCAGCACGACCGGAGTGAGATCAACACGCATGGCAGCACGATCGAACAATGGGCCGGTGAGCCCTTGCTCGTCGTCCATGGCTTCGTCAAGCGCGATAAAACCAAAGCGAGCCGGGCGCGCATCGTCAGAACGACACCGATCGGCCGACACAGATTTCGTATCCAACGCACACGCAATCTTCGCTTGGGTCACCTGCGACAGACGCTCAGCACCTGGCACGAGGATCTCGCCGCCATCAGCTTGCGCCAAAACGCCCGACGCGGAGATGGGACGCCCTGCGGACAACGTTGCCGCCAAATCAATTCCACCAAGCAAGCGGTCGTCCGTGATTTGAACCGGCACACAAACCGGTTCTGTTGCCGTCCTGCGGAAACGGGCGAGAAGCGCTAGCCAGCGATCGCGCACGGGACCGTGTGGTCCCGCGACGACGACCCCGCTGATCCCACGCGGATCCATGGCGTAAATCGCCGCCGATACAACGGCCCAATGCCATGCCTCCGCTGAGACACCCTCAACTTCTTCACGAGAAGACATTAAGCAGCGCCCTCTCGACCCGCGCTGATGACCCTGTTTCATCAAGTGGATCTCTGCGCATCCGGTGACGCAGCGCTGACGGCGCAACAAGCTTGAGATAGTCCGCGGTGACAGCGCTCTCACCAGCCAGCGCCGCGTAGGCGCGCGCCGCCTTGATCATGGTCAACTCTCCGCGCAAGCCGTCCGTGCCGAGCGCCATGCAAATGCGGGTTGCAAGCTCCACCATGCGATCAGAGACTTGGATGTGGTCGATCCGCTCTTGTGCCCGGGTGATCGTCAAGCGAAGTTCCGTATCACGTTGCTGCCACTCGGCTGCAAACGCGTCAGGGTCTCGCTCGAACGTATCGCGACGTCGCACGATCTCGACCCGCTCGGAGATGTCCGTTGGCGTCTCAATTTCAACCGCAAGCCCGAACCGGTCGAGCAATTGTGGTCGCAACTCGCCTTCTTCCGGATTGCCGCTGCCAACCAGGACGAACCGCGCCGGATGGCGGACGCTGATACCTTCCCGTTCAACAACGTTCTCGCCTGAGGCCGCAACGTCGAGCAGGAGATCGACAAGATGATCGTCCAGCAGGTTCACTTCGTCGATGTAAAGAAAGCCGCGGTTTGCGCGCGCAAGCAATCCCGGTTCAAAAACGCGCTGGCCATGCACAAGGGCCATTTCGAGATCCAACGCGCCAACAATGCGATCCTCCGTTGCACCAAGCGGCAGATCGACCACTGGCACCGGGATGCGCACAGTCGCACGGGTTTGGCGATCCTGAGAGACCGGCATGCCGTCCAATTCCGGATCATCCGGCGCACTGTTGCACGGGCAGCCCTCCCGCGCCTCAATCTCGGGAAGCAGCGCTGCCAATGCGCGAATAGCAGTGGACTTACCTGTCCCGCGATCGCCCAGCACCAGGACGCCGCCGATACTGGGATCAACGGCTGCGATCATGAGGGCGTGCTTCATCTCCTCTTGAGCGACAATGGCGCTGAAAGGATATGCAATAGCCATGGGTTCATCCTCAACGACGGATTCGTCCACAATGACCAGGCCGCAAGACGGCCGGCTGCGCGTCGACACGGCCCGACACGCCCGTTCCCTAATCCGATGCGGCACCGCATCGATATGTGTCAACTTAGATTGACGTATAATCTCGTTTACATCAACCGTAGAACTGTCTCTAATGCCGTTAAGATGACAAGTCGGGCTCAGAAGCCCACGCGGGAGAGGCGCACCAAATGACACAAGAGTACTCTGAACCTGCGCCAACATACGTTCAGACGACTGATCTATCACGCGAGACCCAACCGCACTCCGAAGGTTCGGCCACGCCCTTGCTCGATCGGATCACGCAGCCGTCTGACCTGCGCCAGCTCCCGCGCGACCAACTCGATCAGCTGTCCAGGGAACTGCGCACCGACTTGATCGATAGCGTCTCATCGACGGGTGGGCATTTCGGGTCGGGACTGGGCGTCATCGAACTGACCGTCGCCCTGCACTATGTATTTGATACGCCGCGCGACAAGCTGATCTGGGACGTCAGCCATCAATGCTATCCGCATAAGATCCTGACGGGGCGACGCGCGGAACTTCGCACAGTCCGGCAAGCGGCCGGGCCATCCGGTTTCACATGCCGGCAGGAAAGCGAATTCGATCCATTCGGCGCAGCCCATAGTTCGACCGCGATTTCATCAGGCTTGGGATTTGCGGCTGCACGCGATCTGGCCGGCGACGATTTCGACGTTGTTGCCGTTGTTGGCGATGGCGCGATGTCTGGCGGGATGGCGTTTGAAGCCTTGAACAACGCCGGCGCACAAGGCCGTCGCATGACGGTTGTCCTCAACGACAACGACATGTCGATTGCGCCGCCTTCGGGGGCCCTCAGAACCCACCTGTCCGAACTGCGAAGCAAGATGCCCAGTGCCGCAATCCGGCGGCGTGCGCTTCGAAAGGGCGAGCTGAACAATCTCGTTGGCCAACCGACGCTCTTCGACCAGCTTTCGGTGCGCTACGCCGGCCCATTTGACGGTCACGACGTCGACGAACTGGTCATGGCGCTGGCTCTGGCGCGCGCGCAAACACAGCCGACACTTATTCACGTCGTCACCGAGAAAGGCCACGGGTTTTCTTTGGCAGACCCATCGCCGGAAAAGCTCCACGCCGTTGGCAAGTTCGACCAGGCGACCGGGAAACAGCACAAGGCGGCGCCGGGACCCAAGACCTACACGAACGTGTTTGCCGAGACGCTGATCGACATCGCCGATAAGGACGACCGGGTTGTCGCGATTACCGCGGCGATGCCGTCTGGAACGGGCCTCGATAAGTTCGGCAAGGCACATCCGGATAAGTGCTTTGACGCCGGCATTGCCGAACAGCATGCGGTGACGTTTGCGGCCGGATTGGCCTGCGAAGGCTTCAAGCCGTTCGCGGCGATCTATTCCACGTTCCTGCAACGGGCTTACGACCAGATTGTCCACGACGTCGCGATACAAAAGCTGCCGGTTCGCTTTGCTATTGATCGCGCCGGACTGGTCGGCGCCGACGGCGTGACCCACCAGGGCTCGTACGATATCGCCTACCTTGGATGCCTGCCTGATTTCGTCTTGATGGCCGCCAGCGACGAAGCTGAACTCGCGCGGATGGTCCGGACCGCTGCCGCCATTGATGACCGCCCCTCGGCATTCCGCTACCCGCGCGGCGCGGGCGTTGGCGTTGCCGTTCCCGAGGATGCCGCGCCTTTGGAAATCGGGCGGGGGCACATCGTACAACACGGCAACGATGTTGCCGTGTTGTGCTACGGAACTGCACTTCACTCTGCCCGGAAAGCAGCTGACGCGCTGGCTGAAGCCGGCCTTTCAGCAACGGTCGCAGACGCGAGATTTGCCAAGCCGATCGACGATGCTCTCGTGCGCGAGCTGGCCAAGAATCATCGTCTCCTGATCACGATTGAGGAAGGTTCGATTGGCGGCTTCGCCACCCAGGTTGTCGATAGCGTAACCCGCCAACGGTTAGAGACCTGTCTGCCGAAACTCCTGCCAATTCACCTGCCCGACCGGTTCATTGAACACGACAGCCAATCCGCGCAAGCTACGGCTGCGAGATTGGATGCGGCGGCGATCACGGCGCGTATCTTGGAATCCTGGCGCGCAGATCCGGACAACCCACGTGTCGCCCAGGTCGCCGCTCAGTAGTTCGGCGCCGTAGTGGCTATCTATTCACAGCCGGCCAGCGTTGCTTCAGATCAATGAGGTGAACCACAAATGCGGCCGCGAACCACATGGCCGTCCACTGCCAGTCGTCTTGTTGGACGCCGGAACGGAACGCGCAGACAAGGCACGCACCCGATGCAAAAAACGGCCACAGCTGCATAACGGCCAAGCGCTGCCCGCGCAGCTGTCTCCATATCAAAATCAGCAGAAACTCAAGACCAAGCAGCACCAGAATAAGATCGGCCACGCGGCCGGATCGGATCAAATCTTCCATGGCCTCAGCTTCACGCTCGTTTCACTTGTGCGGAACCGCCATACCAAATAGGTGTGCCAGATCCTTTTTAAACACCCGCAAGTGGGCCATGGGATCTTGGCGAACAAGCTCCTTGTTCATGTAGGCTTGCCAGGTCAGCCGTTGCACATCCGGATCCCGACACAGGCTCACGAACTGCTCGCGGCGCTTGTCGTTGCAGTACCAGAAATACTGAAGCAATCCGAGAACCCAGAAAACCCGGCCGTGCGCTTTCATGAAGCGTTTGCGTGCCGTCGTCAGCGCTTTCGCCTTGCCGGTTGCCAGATACCCGTCTACGGCCTCGGCCACAAACTCCCCACTCAGCATCGCGTAATAGATGCCCTCGCCGGAAGCCGGCGCAACAACGCCGGCGGCATCACCGGCAAGTACAACATCACGTCGGTTGTCCCAACGCCTGAGAGGCCGCATCGGGATCGGCGCCCCTTCCCGGCGGATCGTTGTAGCCTGCGATAGGCCGGACGCTTCGCGCGTTGCAGCTGTCGCGTTCCGCAATGAGAAGCCCTTCTGAGCGCTGCCGACGCCGACGCTTGTTTTGTCGCCGTGGGGAAAAACCCAGGCATAAAAGTCTGGCGACAGCCGGCCCTGATAGAAGATCTCGCAGCGGGTGGGGTCAAAATCGGTCGCCCCGATCTCCGGTGACTTGATGATTTCGTGATAGGCAAAAACAAACGGCGGTCGTTTCATCTCAGGCATGGCATGTTGCGCAACCCGCGAATTGGCGCCGTCGGCGCCAATCACGGTCCGCGCTTGAACGTCGCGGCGCTCACCTGTCGCTTTCTCTTCGTATGTCAGCGTCGCAACACCATTGCGATCGCGCGCGAAGTCGACGAACGTGCCGGTTGCGCGTGATGCGCCGCATTGCTCTGCACGACTGCGCAACCACGCGTCGAAGTCTTCGCGATCAACCATGCCGACAAACCCGCCCTCGATCGGCATGTCGACTCTTTCATCGGCTGGGGAGATCATCCGTGCAGACCGGGCACGCGCAACGATCAGGTGATCGGGAACATCGAAGTCCCGGATCAGTCGCGGCGGAATCGCACCGCCGCACGGTTTGATCCGTCCGGCCTTGTCCAGCAACAACACATCGCGGCCGGCTCTGGCCAGAACCGCTGCCGCTGTCGCGCCGGCGGGCCCGCCACCGACAACAACCGTATCATACACACGTTTCGTTGGGCTCGGCATCGTTATGCTTTCCCCTCACTTGAAACCAGGTTTTCGCCGATTGCGAGAAGGCTCGGCGCATTTGACAGCTCCCGGCGGGCGGCTTGCTGCTGCCCGATACGGTAGGCCAGCCAACCCGCGAGCAGGAAGACAAGCCCTTCACACGCGAAGATGATGACGTACGCCAGAATGGGCGTACCCGTGAGCATCCGAACCACGTCGACACCCAGCGCGCCGATGAAGCCGCCGGAACCGAACGCAATCGCCTGCGCGGCGCCCCACAGACCCATGCGGGTGCCTTCCCGCCTGGCTTTCCCGCGCCCTGCAAGCGCCATCATGGAACCGATCGCGGCAACGGCAAACGCGCCATTTGCAAAACCGAGCGCAACGACGGATGCCTTGAGCGGCCAGTGCGGTGCAAACAATCCCCCAACCGCCAGCGCAAACAGAGCGCCGCCGGAGGCAACGCAACCGATAACCGTCCACAGCCGGAGCGACCCCAGCCAGTGTCCACTCAAGCGAGTCGCGATGACCGCGACCGCGATCATGCCGATCAAGACGCCGGTGTGCTGCAAGCCCGCAAGCTTCGTCGACTCGCCCGGTGTCATTCCAAAACCGACACCAGCGAAGGGCTCAAGGATGAGATCCTGCGCGCTGTACGCCAGCATGGAAACAAACACAAAGATGGTGAAGTGCCGTGCATCAGGCTCCGACCAGACTTCGCCGAGCGCCTTTCGGAAGTTGACTGGCGCCGACTGTTCCATCGCCTGTTGGGGCTCTCCTTCGATGCGCCAGATGGCAAGGCAGGCCAACACGACCGCAATAATCGAAACCGATCCCGTTACGGCGAGCAGCCGCTCCGACGAGTACGGATCCAGGAAGTGGCCGGCCGTTCCAGCCGTGACGATGAACCCGACGATCATCATCACCCAGACAATCGTTGCCGCAGCCGGCAAACGCGCCTTCGGCACCCGCTTGGACAACAGGACGAGCAAGTTCGTACCTGCCGCACCAACGCCGATACCGATCAGGAGAAAGGCGAAGACCGCTAGCGACAATCCCGCCGTGAGGCTCGACGCCATCCAGGCCGTGGCCAATGCTGCCAGAAACCCGCCGAGGGCGAGCGTCGCAATGCCACCGATAATCCACGGCGTATGGCGGCCGCCCCGGTCGGATCCATACCCCCAACGCGGACGCAGCATTTGGACGGCATAGTGAAAGCCAACGAGTGCACCTGGCAGAACCGCCGGCAGCGCCAGTTCAACCACCATAATGCGGTTGAGTGTCGACGTTGTCAGGACGACAATCGCACCAAGTGCCGTCTGAATGAGGCCAAGACGCACGATACCGAGCCAGCCAATATCCCGCATCACATGTCTCCAAGATCTGAGATCGCGATTGCCGTTGCCAGCATGCCAAGCACGTAGAGTGTCGTTCCGGTCGCGTTGAACCACGGTGCACGACCGCGCGGATCATCCAACAGGGCACGCATCAAAAACAGCTGCACG
>JBCCOV010000181.1:0-10325 GCA_039039985.1 Pseudomonadota bacterium
CGCCGTATTTTCCTGGATCCGACAACCCGCGCCGCACAGGACGATTGGGAGAGCATCGCACGGTTTCTCGTGGCGACGTTTCGCGCAGAGACGGCCCGACTTGGCGAGGACAAACGGGCGCAAGCCCTCATCGCCGAACTCTCGCTCATGAGCAAAGAGTTTGCGGATATGTGGTCCGATAACGAGGTGCGCACGACGGGTGAGGGAGCCAAGGTTCTGCGGCATCCGACGGCAGGCCGCATGGCTTTCGAATACGCATCCTTTGCTGTCGACGGCCGGCCCGATCTCAAGCTCGTCACCTACACCCCGGCCGGGGAGGACTGTGCAAGAAAGATGCGGCTCCTTCTGGAGCGCGCAGGCGTGAACTGCGCCTGACCGTGGTGCCGGCAGTTGGTTGCCGCACAATCGCTTCAGGCTCTGGTCGCCTGCCTCATTCAGATTTTGCAGACTTTTTTGGACCGAGCATTTTGCATCGCTGTGGACCTGTTCGAAGACATTCGACTGCGGCTGTCTCTCTCCGCTCCACTTGTGCCGCTGGCACCATTCAGTTTGAGCGTCGAAGGACTGCACTGGCCGCAAGGCCGGGGAGCCATTACTATTAAAACCACCAGCCGTGGGATGGCCGATGGCGCGCGGCAGTGAACAAGTTCGTCACTTCACTCGTTACTGAAAGAGCCATCAAAAACCCGCTCAACAGGCCAGCTCAAGAGGCCGGATCAACAGGGATCTATGTCGCGCATGTCAGAAACGATCGCGTACCGAGTCCTGGCGAAAGCGTTCGCTGCCGAAGACGTCGACACCTTGTTCGTATTGACGGGCGACGGCAACATGCACTTTGCGGCCGAGTTTGCCGAGCTCCCCGACACGCTGACGGTGCACGTGCGCCATGAGCATTGTGCGGTCGCTGCCGCCACAGCGTACGCCATGGCAACGAACAAGGTTGGTGTTGCTTCCGTCACATGTGGTCCCGGACTGACGCAGATTATTACGGCGCTTCCTGCCGGTGTTCGCGCGTCGGTCCCGTTGGTCGTGTTCGCCGGAGAGGCACCGATCAACGCACGCTTCTACAATCAAGAGATCGACCAGGCGCCAATCGTGACCGCCACTGGCGCATACTACATCCGTGCGCACAGCCTTGAGCGCATGCTGGACCACGTGCGCGAAGCGTTTCACATTGCGCAGCAGGACCGTTGTCCTGTGGTGATCGGCATCCCCTACGATCTCCAGAAAGCGGAATTGTCCACTGGCGCTACCTATGTGCCGTCGTCCAGCTTTCTGGCCGATGGCGGCCGACCAATGCCGGATGCCTCGCGGGTTGAAGAACTCGTCATTCGCCTGGCAACCGCAAAAAACCCAATCCTGATTGGGGGACGCGGCGCGCTCCGCTCAGGAGCAAAACAGGCGATGGTCGATCTCGCGGACCGCTGTGGAGCTCTTCTCGCAAATACGCTGCCAGTGCGCGGGCTATTCGATGATCACACATATTCGCTGGGCGTTGTGGGTGGGTATGCCTCAGATACAGCCCGCGCGGCGTTTGCCGAGGCCGACCTCGTCGTCGCCGTCGGCGCAAGCCTGAGCTATTACACAAAGGACGGCGGCAAACTCTTCCCCAACGCGTTCGTCGTTCAAATCGACACAGCGCCACGCGGACTCAACCATGGCATGCGGTCCGCGGATCTGTTCTTGACTTGCGATGCAAAGGAAGGCGTTCGCGCTGCACACAAGGCCGTTCAGCATCGGCTTGGCGACGCGGAGCATACTGCCTCCATCTGCCGTACGCCTGAGCTGGCAGAGAAGCTTGCAACAGCCGTCGCCGACAGCGCACGATTTGAGATCACGCCTGGGCAGATCGATCCTCGCACTGCGATGAGCGCGGTGGACTCCGTCGTACCGTGGGATTGGGACTTTGTAACCGGAGCAGGCCACCAAGCATACTTCAACTCCCAAATCCGTGGCCGCCCTCCCGAGCGTTTCCTGACAGTGCGTGAGTTCGGTGCCGTCGGAAACGGTTTGTCGTACGCTCTCGGCGTCGCAGCCGCACGCAGGCTTGGTGGACATGGTCGGCTCGTTCTCATCGAGGGTGACGGCGGCTTGTTGATGCACGTGCAGGAACTGGAGACAATAAAGCGCCTCGGGTTACGCATGCTCATTTGCGTCATGAACGACGGTGCATATGGTTCGGAAATCCATAAGCTGCGTGCCGATGGTCTGAGCGATCAAATCGCGACGTTCGGCCGGACACCGATCCATCACATCGCTCAGGGCTTTGGGCTACGAGGTGTCGAGATTTCAGACCTGAGTGCGTTGCCGCAGCTTTTTGCGCAGTTCGACGAGCAAACCGAAACAGAGATCTGGAACTTCCCAGTTTCGGACCACGTCACGGCACCGACGATGCGCAGTATTATCGCCAAAGGTCATGGCGTCATGTGATCTGGTGACAAGAATGCGGTGTGTCCAGATCCGCGAAAGCACACGTTATGAATGTGCTCAAAGCCAGGATGGTTTCGATAGATAGTTCGCAACTGACCGTATTACGGTCGACGGGTTGGATACATGTATCATGAGGACGCAAATGGAACCGTCGATCGTGGGCGGCGATACTTCTCCGGCGAAGAAACACAGGCGTTTGTTGACGATCCAAACAACCCAGTGATCGATGACGGCAATACGATTGCTAATTAAAACTCCTCGGCCACTCCCGACCTTGATGCACCCGTCCGAAGCACTTTTGTTCAAGTAGGTAGCGACTTTAATTCAGAATGATCCTGTTCGATTGATCGCGTCACGCGCCTGAAATCCGCCTTTGTTTTATCGCGCTGGCTGACGAAACAAGACGCCGACAGCGGTGCATGCGTGAAACAACGCCCCCTAACTTCGCTACGTCCCAGAAAGAACAGAAAACCCCGATAGATAAGCCCGGGCTCGGCGACAGTGATCGGCGCGGGAACACGTTCATGGACTTTGGCTTTGGCTCAGGCTGGCATCTTGCGCGGATCGAGTGGACAAAAGAACGACCCGCACCGGATTTCGCGGGATGTCACCCTCAACTTGATGCCGCTATCGCCTTCATACAGGCGGGCGATTATCGTGCCTTGGCAAAGCTGACGTCCCAAGAGGCACCGGACGGGCGCCACGACGAGGCCATGGGAACTCGGCCTCAACCAAGTCATCACACACACCCGCAGATCCCTTAAGCTTCCCGACTTGTAAAGCCCATCAACATATCCTGAAACTAGGGGTGATTACGGATGTATAGAGTCCATTGGAATTGCTCTTCTAATCCTGATACGTTGTCACTGACCATGCTAAACCACAGCAATCAAAGATTTCTGAGGCTAATCTCGTGGCTGATGAAAACGAAATCGCAAAGCGAAAGCAAACGGCGCTAGACGCAATTATACACGCTCACGGCACATCAAACCACGAAACCGATGTGGCGTTGTTTGTCGAACACCATCTAGCTGAAATTGAAGGGCGCTATTGGCAAACTCACCTGGGCAACTCATCACCGAAACCAGAGCAGGTTCTCAGCATTTTGGAACTTAAGTCGCACTGGAGCGACGATGATGAGAGTGGGATCGATACCTTCGATTTCACGCTCCCAGGCGAGATCACCAACTACATCTTATGTGTTCGGTTCGACGAAGCAGGACGGATCGAAGAAATTGTTATGGAGAGCTAACTCTCGAGCGGTAGGCTCGACAGTGGTCAAGAGTCTAGTATTGAGTCTTGGTCGTTTCCTAGTCGTTCATCGCCCCGACCAAACGGCTGGCAAGTCGCCAACGGTCGGGCCAACCGGGGTATATGTATTCGATTGAATAGCAGTTGAGATCGCGGCCGGATCCGCTGTCTTGATTGTCGTGGTATCCTACATTCACGATAACGTCCGATCGCTGATCCGATGGAAGCCGGTAGGAGAAGCAGGACTGGCTTAAGGCTGCGCAACTCAACTTATATAGAAACGTGTGCCCATGGCTTAACGGTTGCCCATTGAGGCTCTTGGACTCCTAGATCTTCTTTGGTAGCGCAGCGGCGAACGGTCTCCGCTCGCCACTGCCTTAGATGCCTCAGTTCGACAGGCCAGCCGCAGCAATCGGAGGGTGTCCAGTGAGACCGAGTGCCTGCTGGACCTCAGCCGCGTTGGACGCCGTGCCCAGGAAGTTATTCATGGCTGCGTAGTACTGGCCCATGTGGTCGGACAGCAACCGGCCAATGTGGACACCGTTTTGCTGCGTATTCGCTGCGAGCTCCGCGAGGACCGCCACCCAGGTGGTTACAATGACCCCTGCTGCCGCAAGACGCTGGACCGTGACCTGTGTAATGAGAGGATTGAAGTCGGCGCACGCATCGACAACGACATACGTCTCGTAGCCGTCCCGCAGCGCGGAAATCGCAGGAAAGGCAGCGCAAACCTCTGTTGCGAGTCCAGAAATGACGAGCTTCTTTCGCCCGGTCGCTTCCACCGCGGCTCGCGATGTAGGATCGTTCCAGAAGTTTACGACGGGCCGGTCGATGACCTCAACTTCGGGAAAGAGTGCCTTAAGTTCCGGCATCGTCGGGCCATTTGGGCCCTGCGGCCAGCTCGTTCCCATAACAACGGGAATGTCAAAAGCCTTCGCTGTCCGAGCGTGACCAAGAATATTGTTCTTGAGCTGCATGGGATCAATCGACGACAGGAACTGCATCAGTCCAACCTGATGGTCAACCAGCATGAAGGCACAGTTTTCCGGTGTCAGCTCCGATTTTGGAAGACTCATGTCCATATCCCCTTGCTATCTTTGCCGCGGCGGACAATGCACGCGACGTACGCCATCTAAACGTGACTGCGTGGATCGGAGATCGTTGAGAAAAATGGACTAGGTCATTGGTGGAAATGAAATGATCTTTGAAGATCTGATCGATGCCCGGATCATTGTGGAGCTGAGTCGGAGACTGAACTTCGCAGAAAGCGCCAGAGCGCTAGGTCTGCCACCCGCAACTCTGAGCCGACGCGTCAAGGACATGGAAGATCGCGCGGGTCTTCTTTTGTTTGAGCGCACCTCGAGGGCAGTCTCGATTACAACGGCTGGCAAGATCGCTTCCGAGCATGCTGGGCGCATGTTGCTCGAAGCCGAAAACCTCCATGGATCAATAGGTGAGTTGCTTGGTACGCCGCGCGGAACAGTCAGCATTACCGCACCCGTCATTTTCGGTCAGACGCTACTCGGCGGAGTTGTCGGTCACTTTCTAGAGCAGAACGTGGACTGCGACGTTTGTATTAAGCTCGACGATAATCCGCTCGACCTCGTCTCAGAGGGTTTTGATGTCGCTATCCGTGTGGGCCCAATCGAGGATGAGAGCCTATACGCAAAACGGCTGGGCAACGTTGCCGCTAGCCTCTATCGTCGGCATACTCCGTCTGAGACGTCTCTCCCAACGCCACATCATCCCGATCAACTTGCCGCTCATTCAATTGGGTTGCTTCATCCGGGGCCCGGCAAACAACCAAAGTTGCCTCTTCTGAACCACCAGACGTGCGAACGCCTCGAAATCGACGTTGCTCCCAAGCTCGTTTGCCTCAATCCGTGGCTGCTGCTGGACGCTGCGTTGAGTATGGACCTCGTTGTCGTCTTGCCTGACGTCATCGGAGGACGTGCAGTCGAATGCGGTCAGCTGGATCATATTCTACCGGGCTGGGTCGCGCGCCAGGTTGAAGTCAACCTCGTGTTTCCAAGTCGTCGTCTTATGCGCCCCGCCGTGCGCGCCTTTGTCGATCTTGCCGCGTCGGAACTGCGGGCCCTTCTGCGGACGTCCGATTGAGAGACCTCTACAGGCAGAAGCAGTCAGGCGCGACTCGGCCCCGGTCGGTTGCGGGAAACCACGAAGCAGATTTAGATTGATTTTCCATGTACCGACACCGCGCGCAGTGCACGAGGTCTTATTAAACTGCTGAAACCATCCGTTTGCATAGCCTTGCGCAAAACCAAGCTCCACGGCTTGTCGATGTTGGCCCGTCGGGATCGCGATCGTGACGAATTGCGATCACTTCGTTCCTGCGCTGTATAGGTCCAGCTCCCTCTACCGGTAGACGCAACTCCAAGCAATCTCAGAAAAGCCGCGCAGCCTAACCCCAATGCAGTACGCAAGGCGAAACTGACCATTCCCAGGCGCATGTTCCAACCTACCGCGATCGGTTGTCACATATACACACCGTTGGACACGTCCTCGTTGATTGTTCACGGGTAACCGCCGCAAGGCCCCGCAAGCAGAAGATATGCAAGCGCTGCATATCACCCGCATCAGACAATGCGCACGACTTTGGTTCCAGCTCGTCGATCATGGAGCGAACCATTCCTGCCACTAGCCTCGATCATAGTCCACAAACACCATGCAACGCACAGGACAATAAGGGTCAAAATGAGCCAGCTCGCCATCGGCGTGAGCAGAATAAGGTTCGGCAAACCGAGCATGGGGCCTTCCCAAACCAGGTCGACAACAAACAACGGAGCTAGGAGCCATAGGTTTCGCTGAGAACTTTGCATCCATGTGAGCGATAATGGCTCGGAAGTTGAAAACACACGCAGGCCCAGCCACCTCTTGCCTAGAGTTCGGCCGAATTGGTGTTCCATAACAGAGCGGTATAGCCACAGCAACGGAACTGCAAATACTCCCAACCACAAGATCCAAACCGCGCGGTTCTGCTGATCAAGTGCAATCCTATCTGTTTGGTTTATGGTCCAGATTCCAGACTTCTTGCTTGCCGTAACCGCAAGGACGCGAGCGTGAGGCAGGCCTGGCAAGCCAAGTACGCAAACAGACTGCTTAAATCGGCGACCGTTCGTTTCAACAAAAGGCCTGCCATACGGAAATGAAAATGGATTCGTTGGCGGCCAGCGACAGCTTGATATCTTCAGCGGCCCGTCGGCTTGCACACGACCGCCCGTGACCGCGAAGGCAAGGGTGCCAATTATCTGAAGAACGAGAAGAACAAAAGCATAGTCGACGACAAACGCGATACAACGCTTCAAAAGAACCGAACGTGGATTATCTCGTATGTCAGCTGCACTATTCATCATCGGCAAAAGGCAGCTCCAATATACTCCCAATATGAAATGCGCACATTTGTTGTAGGCTCAGTCGTTTGCTGAGCCCGCGTGCGACTTCAACATACTCTGGCGTGAGGTCAATGCCATCGACGTTGCACTGCCATTCGTGAGCCAAGTATCTTGATGTACCGCCAATTTCGCAGCCGGCGTCGAGTATTTTCATTTCGGGCTGGATTGGTGTCATATCAAGCGCTTTTATTGTAGTTAGCCGACCAGCTGTGTGAAACTCATCAACCGGTGCCAAATCCTCAGTTCTCAAGACGTTTAGGTCACTGCCCTGATCGTTCAATCCTTTAAGTATGGCTTCTAGAAGCCTTGACCGGTCATAGTGTCTAGCAACCTGACTCTCGACTGGATCTGACATTTTGGCCAAAACTCAGAATTGGTGTGATCTGTTTTGAGCATAGTGGCGTCGAACGACCCCATCAAGAACCCTCCGTTGGCAAGGCCGAAGATTGGCCAGTCACATCGAGCCTGCGTCTAAAACCGGCGCAGGATCCCATGTGTGGACTACACGACCTAGGCAATGGAGTTCTCGGAATCGTCTGAACCGAATTGTCGGCCTGGCAGCGGGAGCTACCATTGCCCGGCAACAAGGGGGCGTCGGGAATGGCCAGTACCAGCACCGAATTGTTCCAGAAGTTGTCAGCCCAGCACCCTCTCAACGCAGGCCAATCCCTCGTGTCTGGCTGGTTTGCAACTGTCGTGAATAGGGAGATTTATGCGTTCCGCCAGAGCGCGGCACTTTTCCTCATTCCCAGCCGGAGATCGACAATTTGATTCATCACCAAGTCAATACAGTAACATCGATCCGGCCGACCAATCACCTCCGTGAAACCATCAAATGCGGCCAGCACTACAAACAGATCTAGCCATCGCCAATTGGAATAAGCCGGAATGCCGAACAGCTTGCCTTGATATATCCAGTGGACAGCTGCGTTTTTATCAGGCCTATGAATTTTTCGGTTCCAGGTTTTTAAGGTATGTGTTCGCGCAGCTCGGTAATGTCATTGCTCTGCACAAGATCGTCACCCATGATCGTGACATGAATGATAGCGCTAAAGTGATCGCGCAGATTATCCTCGATACAGGTTGAATAGAAGTTCCACCCGGCGCGCATCCCCAAGTCCTGGCGGGGCGAGCACAGCGGCACTCAAACTACTTGAGGACGCAGGTGCTCTGGATTCCGTTCTCGTCCCTTGCGGAGGCGGCGGCCTGGCGGCGGCAACAGCGGTCGTCATGTCTGGAGCCCTGCCGAAGACCGCGGTCTATGCCGTGCAGCCGGAGTTGTTTGATGATCCCAGGAGCCAACTGGAGCCTGGCGAACGCATTCCGAATCCAAAGGGGCGCAAGACGTTTGCGACGCAATCATGACGTCGATTCCAAACAACGTGACCTTTTCGATCAATCACGCACTGCTCGCAGGCGGCATGATCAACGCCTGGGAAAGCCCTCACACCCGTGGCCTTGGTCGCGTTCTCAAACGCGTTGCAATGTTTCTATCACTGAGTGAAGGCTTGGTTTTATCTTGATCCCGGCTGACGGACTGCCAGCCGTCCTGCGCGTGGGGGAAAGAGGATCTCGCTGCCTATCTAAGCGGCAATCCATTTCGCCCGCTCGGGACACGCGATGCGGAAAGCGAGATCAATCAGCCGCAACCGCTCGATCAATCGCTCTTGTGGACGCTGCTTGGGGGGCTCCACAGCAAAGCGCAGGAAGTCCGAAAGCCATCGGAACGATCCGTCATCATTAAAGGCGAGATCAATGGCATCGTCGGCAATTGCGAACGACCGACCATCCGGCCGGAGGATCTTGCCGTCAAAACCGAAGATCACGTCGGCCATGACGTTCGGGATCTCACGGCGCGTGTATTCGAGTGCCCGCGTGGCAATCGCCAGTCGCTGGAAGTGAGACTTGCGACACAGATCAGCATCGCCCGCAACGATGACGCGACGGGAAGGACTCGATTTCATGAGTGGATTACAGGGACTTACTTTATGATTTGAATAAATAACCATGTCATTCTCCCATTATTGGTTTGCGCCAATTCAAGACGATGGCCCGTTCCGTCTTGGGGGAATGGTTGCAACCGTATGTCCTTGGCATTATCCGTTTTAAAATTACGTGAATATAAACACGGAATGAAATTGCGGACAATGATATATGGATACTGCACGCTCTTGTATGTTTGAGTATTTTTGACAACCGATGGCAAAGTTAGGTAAAATATACGCAGACGAATAGTGGGTGTGAATGACGCGCTTAAGGGATGTTTTCGAGGAAAATAGCCGAGCGACCGCGAATGATCGTAGGCGGCTGGACTTCGATGACCTGCAAAACGAACTTGCGGGTCTGGAGACGGGTCGCATTGCGCGCCATCTGAGCCCCGATGCCCGTGATGAGCGCCGCGATGCTCGTACTGGCAAGAACCAGTCCGAGCAGCTTTCGCGTCTTCAGATGTTGCTAGCCAGCGACCAAGCCTATGCGGCGCTGTACCAAGAGACCTTCGATCTCTTGCGCGATGCAGAAGCCAATACGGCTCGCGCGCTCGCTTTGGCGAAGGAGAGCAAGGCCTCGGCAGAGATCAAGCTGAATAGCGTGCTGGCGGATGCCGCAGTACTGCCAGACGGCACGCGCGTCTTTCGAGGCCAGGACGGCCACATTTGGAGTGAGCACGGGGAGAAGATTGAACCTGAGGACGCGGCAGCCATTGTGTGGCGCGGCAATGAGCCGTCATACGAGGATTATCGCGCCGCTAGGGAACGCCTTGAGGCCAGCGCAAGCGCCGTCGCGGACATTGAGCGGTATCAGGTCGACGTCCTCGGTCATGTCCGTGACCGCCTGACGGAAGAGGATAACCCAGCCAGCATGGACGAGCTTCAAAACCTGCAGAAGAGACTGCAGGCTGGCCTGCCGCAAACCAAGCTTCGGTTGGACGACGCGCACAGTGTGACACGTGATGTGTCCAGCCAGCCAACTAGCGACATCACGATCCCAAAACTATGATGGTTACATCTTGTATTTGAAGGACCCGCAAGCCTTCTGAAGAACGGCGATGATCACGCCCAGCGGATGATACGACCCGTTCTTCTGCATGGCGCGCCGTATGGGCGCAAAGTCACTGGCATCATGCCTGGCAATCCAGGCGTCAACACAGCGGGCTTGTTCTGGTTTATTCAACGTCGCGATTAAGCCCGCCATGCCAGCGGCCGTCGCAATATAACCGCGCTGTGATTGAAG
>JBCCOV010000182.1:0-10095 GCA_039039985.1 Pseudomonadota bacterium
GCCTTTTGATACATGGTGGGCCCGTACTCTTGCCCGCTATGCCATGTCCCGGTCTCGAACAGTGGTTGTTCGTGATGCTCAGTCGACTGCATTTCTCAAGGAGCTCGGCGTGAGAACAGACGTTCTCGAGGCGACTGACGTGGCGATGCGGTTACCGTATGCACGTCCGGGCCCAAAAACCAGCGAAACGGTACGGGTTGGCCTTAATGTTTCCGGCCTGCTCATGTCCGGCGGCTACTCACGGTCTAATCAATTCGGACTGATGGGCGACTATCCGACACTGATCAGGCGCATTCTCACGTGGTTTCAAGAACAGCCGGACACAGAGGTGCATCTTGTCGGACATGTTCAATCGGAGACACAACCGGTTGAAGACGACCAACGCGCGGGCGAAGCTTTGGCCGCGGAGTTTCCAGGTTCCATTGTTGCCCCAGTGTTCCACTCGCCAAGTGAAGCCAAAAGCTACATCGCGGGCCTCGACTTCTTTATGGGCGCCCGGATGCACGCCACCATTGCTGCCTTTTCATCCGGCGTGCCTGTGGTGCCGATGGCCTATAGCCGTAAGTTCCGCGGTGTGTTTTCAACGTTGGGGTATGAGCATGTCGCTGACATGAAGACTGAGACGCCGGATGCCGTATTTGACCGCATCTGCGAAGGGTTTCTGCGGCGCGATGTGCTATCAGCAGATGTGGCGAAGGGGATGGAAGCTGTCGACGACCGGCTCGCCTCTTATCAGGCCAAATGTGCTGAAATCATCGCTCAACTCTAGTACCGTGCCTTCGTGATCCGTTGACTTCTCGTCTTGCGGCGGGTTCCGCAGCGCGTCCTCCACCTCTTTGCTTTATGCCAGACTGCCGTGTGTAGCGGGACCGCTGTGGCGTAACCTTGGCTTCGTGTGCCTCCCCGTCGACCTGTCGTGCGGTCCCGCCAGAGATGGTCCATATGCCGGTGCCGAAGATGAACATCACGAAGGCCATCATGGCGTGCCAGTAGTGAACTGTTCCGCCAGCGACGATTAGGCCACCGATCGTTACGAGATATGCCGCACGGCATAGGTTTTCTTGCTCGGTATGCAGTTTTACGCGCGAGGCGAGACGTACAATCAAGAAGATCGCCCCAAGCAGCATCGCGATGGACGGCAGGCCATAGTGTACACCGATGAACAGCCAGAAATTGTCCATACTGGCACTCATCCAAGGCGGGCGAACCCACTCGCGTAAGCCAAGACCGAAGATCGGGTTATCCCAGATGTTATCTGTGCCGTACTGCCAGATCAGAATACGATTGTACGCACTTCTCGACGAGAAAGACGCATAGGTCACAAGGACATGAAACGGTGATCGGTTCGACAACAGGTCGATCAGGATGTAGCCAAATACCGACAGTGCGGCGAACAGCGTCCACCTTTTTTCCATCGTGCGCAGAATGGTTTCCCACGCCACGAAGGCGAACTGCATCACGAGGGAGATCAACGCCCCGGTCGACAGCGAAAATACGGTCGATGCCGTGACAATGGGCGTCGCGAGAAACCTGAGGCCCCTTGGGTGCAGTCCGAACCAAAAGAGGCCGAGGCCGGTTGAGACAAATGCACCAAAGTGGATCGGGTGTGCAAACACAGTCTGCGCGCGGCGCATTCCCATTCTTACCCCAGCGTTCACCGGGGAGACGTCGCTTCCCGGCAACAAATTCAGGAGTATGGGCCTCTGGGTGAGGCTTTCCGCCGCGGCGAATGGGAACAAGACCAGAACGATAATAAAGAAAGTGCGCACGAAGCTTTGAAAGTCTTCGACACAGCGTATCGAGACACGCGCAATCAAATACGCGCCAAAAAGCTCGATCATGTGCACGCCGATGGGCTCAACGACCAGTGAAAATGGATGGTTCGCGATGAGTGCAAGCGCAGCCCAAACACAAGATCCCAGCATAAGCCAATCAATCAAAATCGGCTTTCCCGACTTTCGCAGTACGAACAGACGTAGAAAAAACGGAAGAAAGAACAGGAGGATGACGACCCTGTGTGGCATCAGGACAATCGGCCCCACCGATACGGCATAAGGCGTCAGCAGGCTGATAAGGAACAACTTAGCGACCCACACCGGTCCTCGTGACAGGTTTGCCGCAGTTGTCGTGGTCAAGATGTGGTCCTCACTGCTCGGGCGCCGCTACGACAAGGGTATGTCTAAAACAGGTTTCTTCTACAATTGTTACGACCAAGCCTCGCAAGGCGTTTATGATAACCACTTAAATTTACGCTACTTTTCTTGGGGGTGGCCACACTGCCTGATCATAGGCGTAGCATAACACTTCGGAATGGCACGATTGTTCCATATCGGTGTACAATAAATTCGGTGACGCGTGCCACACACTGGACATCGCCTTCCGCTAGCGAGTACGTCACGCCCTGATATCCGATCGGACCGTCCCCTCATGCTGAACACCTACCGCAAACTCCTCGAGATGATGTTGCCTCGTGAGCGGACGCGATTTTGGATACTCGTGGGCGTGACGTTTTTTCTGTCGCTGATGGAAGTCGCATCGGTGATCTCGATCTTGCCGTTCTTGCGTCTACTGTCGGAGCCGAGCCTCATCGAAACGAACGACTGGCTCGCGTGGGCGTACGCAACCGGCGGCTTTTCAAGTTCATTGAGTTTCCTCATTTGGGTCGGCGTGGTGGTCCTTTTCGTGACGGTACTCGGACTTGTGCTGAAGACTGTGTCGATCTGGTTAACCACTCGCTTTGCACTGATGCGGTCATACTCTTTTAGTGCGCGACTTCTTTCCACCTACCTGCACCAACCCTATGAGTGGTTCCTGGCACGACACAGCTCGGAGCTCGGCAATGCGATCTTATCCGAGGTGGATCGTGTTGTCGTGGATGCGCTTTTGCCCGCGGTTCGGCTGATCCCACAGGTTTTCACAGTCGTCTTACTGGTTGTCGCCCTCTGCTTTTTGGAGCCGCAGATTGCAATTGGCGGAGCTGTGCTGATTGGCGGTGTCTATGGAGCCATCTACTTCCTCGTGCGACGCGTTATGACGCGTATTGGCGCGATCCGCATGGAAGCAAACCGCATTCGGTTTCATGTGGTTCAGGAGGCGACGGGTGGTCTGAAAGAGTTGAAGATCATGGGTCTTGAGTCCGGCTTCCTCGGGCGTTTTCGAATTGCAGCGCTTCGGATGGCCCGGGCACAAACCCGGGGACAGGTGATCATCAACGTGCCGAGGCAGGTGATTGAAGCCGTTGCGTTCGGAGGTATCCTACTGTTGATCCTCTTCCTCCTCGCACGTGACGGAGGAGACATCTCGGCCTTGGTGCCAACGCTTGGACTTGTTGCGGCGGCCGGGCTGAGACTTATTCCCGCGATGCAGGAAGTCTTCAGGAGAGGGGCAAGTATTCGCCAGTCGGCAGCACCGTTGGCACGGATTCATGGTGACTTGACGGGATTGCCTGCCGCCGACCCGGAGGCACTTCGAGCTGCGAACAAGGAACCTAAGCTGCATCTGACTGAGGCGTTGGAAATGGACGCTGTCCAGTACAGTTACCCCGAGACCAATAGAGCCGCGCTGGACAAGATCTCGCTCAAGATCGAGGCGCGTAAAACGATCGGTATTGTGGGAGGCACCGGGGCAGGCAAGACGACCTTTGTGGACATAATCCTTGGACTTCTTGCCCCAGAGTCTGGCGAGATGCGCGTTGATGGAAGGACAGTCACCCCAGAAAATCGGCGCGCTTGGCAGAAGACACTCGGCTATGTTCCGCAGGTGATTTTCATCTCTGAGGGTACAATTGCCGAGAACATTGCTTTCGGCGTGCCTGAGGATGAGATCGACATGGCCGCTGTCGAACGAGCGGCACGTATCGCAGCCCTCCACGACTTTGTGGAGGCAGAGCTACCGGATGGTTATTCAACGACGGTTGGTGAGCGCGGCGTTCGCCTGTCAGGCGGGCAGCGTCAGAGGATTGGCATTGCGCGCGCGCTCTACAGCGACCCTACCACGCTTTTGTTCGATGAAGCGACGAGCGCGCTCGATACCTTGACCGAGGCGGCTGTTATGGAGGCGGTCCAAAAGATTGCGGGCCAGAAGACGATCCTGATGATCGCGCACCGACTGTCAACGGTCCGGCATTGCGACACGATTTTCCTCATGCGGCACGGCAGGGTCGAAGCGTCCGGTACGTTCGATGAGCTTGTTGAGAAGAACGAAGAGTTCCGTCGCATGGCGGTTGACCTTCGCTGAACTGCCACGGAACCTATAGCTGGGCGGCAATAACCCCCAAGCCACCAACGGCCAATCCACAGATTAAGCTGACTTTGTCCGTTAGCGCAAAAACGACAGGATCATCATGCATGCGCCGACGATGCGTCAGCATGACGGTTCGGCTGATCCAGTAAATGAGAACAGCGCAAATGCCCCATAGCGCAGGCGGGAAGCTATAGAGTTCTGTGACGGAGTCAGACGTCAAGTACAGTCCTGCGACAAGCACCGAGACGTAGCCGGCTGAAAGGGCCATCATCGTGATCAGGGGCAAATCCTCGGGGAGATAGCCTCGGCCTGCCGCCTTTTCCCGTCCGTCAGAGATCAGATCAACGAGTTCTGCCTGTCGCTTCACCGCTGCCATCGCGAGAAAGAAAAAGATCGAGAAACCGAGAAGCCAAACGGACGGCTGCGTCAACGTCGCGGCTGCACCTGCAATGACACGTAGAGTGTACAAGCCAGCCAACATGCAAATGTCTATCACCGTTATCCGCTTAAGGATCAGCGAGTAGGCGAGCGTGCAGACGTAGTAGAATACAAGGACGCCCAAAAAGATCGGGCCAGCCAATGTGCCAACGATCAGACCGGCAAGCAACAAACCTGGCGCGAGGGCGATACCGTACTGAAGGGGTAGACTGCCGCTTGCAAACGCTCGACCGCGCTTCCTCGGATGCAAGCGGTCAGCAGACAGATCGAGCAGATCGTTCAACACATACACGCTGGATGCGACCAATGAGAAGGCGATGAATGCTGCGAAGGCTGAGAACAGAGTGGTAACTGCTAGGTCATGTGCAAGGAGCATTGGCACAAAAATGAGTAGGTTCTTAAGCCACTGATGCGGGCGCGACGCGCTGAGCACCGACTTCAGACGAGCGGCGGGGGCAGCAGATGTTTCAATTTCCACGATCTGGCTGTTTGAAATGTCGCTCCTCAGAGATGGGTCGATGTCTACAGTGATCGCTTCGTTTGCAACCTTCCAAACATGCAAGTCGGCGGCAGCATCGCCAGCGTATGCGAACCCGCAGTCACCAAACTTGTCCACAAGAGCCGCGGCCTTTTTGGGGCCCTTCAGGTTGGTTGTGCCGTCGGACGCCATGACCTCATCAAACACCCCTAAGTGTTCCGCTACGGCATTGGCGAGCCGTTGATCGCTTGCCGTAGCCAAGACGATGTATGCACCCTTTGCGCGCCGCTTCTCGATTTCCTCCAATATTTCAGCCTTGTACGGGAGAAGGGACGCGTCGAAGGGAACGTTGGCGAGAGCGGCTTTCAATCCTGCCTTGCCGCGCTTCAAAAAAGCGAAGATTGCGCGGAAGAATTGCGGGCGACTGTGGCCAAGCGTTGCCCACAAGCTTTCGTGGAGGAGGTCACTGGAGATAAGCGTGCCATCCAGATCGACCGCGAATACCTCCCGGCCTTCGGCGACGGAGGTCTGCTTCGATACGCTCTGCATTTCGGCTTGGGGTGTTACGGTATCGTGCATCAGCCACTCAGCGTGCTCACCAGCTTCGTTCTAGCCAGTGTTTAAGGCAGGACAATGGCAAAGTTACATGCGGATTGAACGCATTTCGATGACATTCCCATCACGAAGGTGGCTGAGGCAGTCTTGCGCTGTGCCACTTTCGAGCGATATCAGCGCTCAACAACTAGGCGACCCGTAATGGCACACCGAAAGAAGCGCATATTGGCAATCGCGTCCGGTGGCGGACACTGGGTTCAACTCATGAGGCTGCGGCCTGCTTTTGAGAACCTCGACGTTGTGTGGGTTAGCCGGGACCCAGCTTCTCGCGCGGACGTAGAACCAGCAGCTTTCCTGACGATAGGTGAGGCATCGCGCTCGCAGAAGCTTGGCGTCATCAAGGTCGCCCTCCAGGCATTTTGGTTGCTTTGGCGAATACGCCCCGCGGTAATCGTAACTACGGGCGCCGCACCGGGGCTTATCACCCTTGCGATTGGCAAGACCGTTTTCCGTACCAAGACAATATGGATAGACAGCATTGCAAACGCAGAGACCCTTTCAGGATCTGGGAACCTAGCTGCCAGGTTCTCGGACATCCGTCTGACCCAGTGGCCCGAGCTCGCCGAAGGGGACATTGAATACTGGGGTGCCGTGCTTTGATTTTCGTTACGATTGGCACGGTGTTTCCTTTTGACAGAATGATCCGAGCAATGGACGCATACGCGAGCACCTCAGAGATAGAATGCATCGCGCAGATCGGCGACGGAGCTTACACACCAAGTCACATGGCTTGGCATCAAAGCTTGCCTGCGAACCAATACACTCGAATGGTAGAAGACGCGGACGTTATCGTAAGCCACGCTGGCATGGGAAGCGCGATCACTGCGCTGCAGACAGCAACGCCGATCGTCATGTTGCCAAGAAGACAAGAGGCTGGAGAGCACAACACCGACCACCAAATGGCGACGGCGAGGTGGTTGGAAGAAAAGCCCGGCGTATTCATCGCCTGGGACGAAGGTGAGCTAGGGAAACGCATTGCCGAAGCACAAGCATGGTCCCTCCAAGGCGCGGCACTTGAGGCATTCGCACCCAGATCGTTCACGAACCGCCTCGCACAACAGCTGCAAATCTGGACACAAGAAACATAGCTTCTGAAGCTATGACCGCGGTTAACCCTGTGTAAACTATGGGTCGATGGTATCAGCGGTTCTTCACGGCACCCCAATAGTCATTCGCATGTTCGGGCGATCCTTTTGCATGTGGTCGCTCCCAAATTCCATGGAGGATGCCGCTGATGGCAGACGATTTCGAAACACATGCTCCGGGCGTGTCGAGCCCGGTTTCCTCGGGCGAGGCGATTGTGCCAGATGATATCGCCGAATTGACCCATTTCACGCGGGTTCTTTACGTCGGAAACGAAGGAAACATTCGCGTAAAGCTCACGTCAGGAGATGAAGTCACCCTGCGGTCTGTACAAGCGGGTGCCATGTACCCGGTGCGCGTCCGACAGGTCTTTGCGACGGGAACGACGGCCAGCAATATCGTCGGCATGCGATAAAAGGGGGGCGAGGCGATGGATTCTGGAACCTGGTGGCCGTTAATCGGCGGGCGATCAAAGCGGACAAACACCCTGGGACCTGTGGCGCAGGGGGGTATTGCGGACATCAGTCTTCCGCAAGGCCTCGGTGCGACCATCGTCGATATCGTGTCCGACTTTTCGGGCGGCGACCTGACTTATTCACTTGCGCCGTCGTCCGACGCTTTGCCGGCTGGCCTGCAATTCAATCAGAATGGAACGATAACGGGCACACCCACTGACCTTACGCCCGGGCGGTTTATCGTAATTCGGGCAAGCAATACCTTTGGGTTTGCGGATAGCGGTTTCGTTCTTGAGGTTGTTGCACTCAGCTTCACGCCTGAACTCACTGGATTGACCAACAATTCGACACATGGATTGTCAGCTCAGACAGGCACGCAACTGACGGCGAATGCTGTGGACTTTAACGGTCCACCTCCAAATGCTGTGACATACCAGTGGGAGACGGCTGAAAGCGGCCCGATCCCAGGCGCAACCAACGCCAATTATACGCCGGATGCGTCGGCGAACGACGGCGAGTCGCTATTTTGCCGGATTGAGGCTGATTTCTATCCGACGCAAGTAAGCGACTCGTTTGTGATACGTCAGGTTCCTCCAACAGCTCAGGGCGCGTTGTTCGATGACATTCTCGATCTAGGGTCCGGCCCGGAACTTTATGATGTCGCATCGGACTTCACTGGCGTTGGGCTTGAGTATTCGGTCGCCGGGCCCGGAACGTCGATTGACGCACAAACGGGACTCTTGACGATCCAAACAAACAGTCCAGTGGTCGGCGCAGTTGTCGCCGTGACTGCGACGAACTCGGGTGGCACGGCACAGTCAGCGTTTCTGCTCACTGTGGAGGATGCTGGTATCGGACCGGGGCCTGACATCAGCAATCCTGTTCTGGACTCAATTCAAGACACCATTGCGTTCTCGCTTGAGTTTGCAGGAACGGTTTACTGGAGGCGAGACGCGACCGGCACCAATCCTGACGCCGCGGCAGTGATTGCAGGCGGTGGATTTGACAGCGGTTCGTTTTCTGTTTCCGAGGGGCAGAACGCAATCGATGTGACGTTCGCCCAAGGGAATGATGGCCTTCAGGAAATCAGCTTCGTTGCGGCGGCCAACGTAAACGAACCGTCGCTTGTTCAGACGGTGGCAATTGAAATTGATACCACGGAGCCAATGGTTGCGAGTACATCGCCTTTGGCGGGTGGAAACACATCGCAGAACGTTCAGCCCACTCTGAGTTTGTCAGAGCCGGTTGTCGCTGGGTCAGGCACGTTTACGCTTTATGACGTCACGGCAAATCAAGCTCTTGAAGTCTTTGACGTTAATACTGACGCCGGGACAGGTGCGGGGCAGATTGAGGTTGCGGGCAATCAAGTGATTCTGCATCCGTCATCTCCGCTCCCTGTCGACAAAGCCTACGCTGTGCTGGCGGACCAGGGTGCCCTTACCGACTTGTCCGGCAACGAATTTGCCGGAATCTCCAGCATGAGCGCTTTCGCCTTTTCGACGGCCGTCAACGCGGGCATCGATACGGACTTCGGTGCGGACTTCACGTCTGCCGAGCCGGATATTTGGACATCGATGCAGAACAACATGTTTAACGCCGTTGCGGAACATCGCGGTACCGAGCCATGGTCTGGCTATCCTTCAGGTGTCACAACAGGCGGCGTGGTTGGCGTTAAGTCTGGGAACTATCCTCAGATCCGCTTTTCAGTGGCTGTTGAAGTTGGAAAAACATACGAGATCGACGCAGATTTCCCAATCGGCGAGGGCGGATGGTTCGGCCCGCTTCGGGTCAAGCTCGGTAGCGCGATAGGGGAATCCGATTACGCGCAAATCGATGAAACGGAGTCTGGACAGCCGAGCGTCGTTGAACTTCGGGGCCAATCGATCACAGCGACAACCGACTCTCTGTGGTTTGCCGTCATTGTCGAAACTGCTGTTTCCGGCGCCGGAGGGGGCAACCCCGCCATATCGTTGCTGCGCGTAACCGAGGTGTAACCATGAGCTTTAGTAGAGAAATCCGAGTAAACGTGTCCGTCAGCAGCGTCGTTGAGATCCAGACGAGCTTGGTGACCTCATTCGACTATGACGGGGAGACGTACACGCTCAATGCGCCCGCTGAAGTAGGGTACTTCGAGGACGGCAGACCATTTGTGGTTTCAAACAACTCTGGGCAGATTGTAGCTGTTTCGACGCCTGCCTCTGACGCCAACAATGACGGTTACGTCGGCAATGGCATGATGAAGAACCCCGGCATTACCAGTTCCGATGGCGGTCAGGGCTGGGATGAGTACATCGCCGATTATCCAACCAAGACGACTTACGAGGTGGACTACAACGCGGCATTGAACGTAGATCCAGGGGCATCCAACACCGCGACATGGATTGCCGGCGAAAGCGCGACGTTCGTTAAGGCGTTTCGACACCCCAACCTGACAAACAATACGGCACATCATCAGGCTGTATTGAAGTATCACTACATTACAATCCTGCCCGAGGCGCCGCCTGTCGGAACAATCACACCGGGTGCCGCGGCAACAACTAAGCGCCTCCGCAGCATTGCCGATGTCAATTTCACGCCGCGCGGATACAGCCTTCCTGCATCCTGGCCGTCAATTGCCGAGATCTTGCAATCTGTGCCTGATAACCTCGGCCTGTTCGCCGGTGGCGAGGCGAGGCGGCGATTGCGCCTTGATCAGGACACAGGAGGAAGCAACGATGGCTACTCTGGCGAAATCACGGATGATTACGCGCGGTTTGTCTATGCTCTGAACTCCAGCGATGTCAC
>JBCCOV010000183.1:0-10092 GCA_039039985.1 Pseudomonadota bacterium
ATCAGCGATCAAGACGGGCTAGATCTTGCAGGTATCGCGCCGACGCTCGGCAAGGCACGCGACCTGCTTGGCCAGTCCCAGAAACCTGATCTTGTCCTGCTCGACATTGGCCTACCCGACGGCAGCGGTCTCGAGTTCATCCCTGAAATCCGCGAGCGCTGCGAGGCAAAGATTCTGATCGTGACCAGCTTTGGCGACCGCGAGACGGTCGTCGGGGCGATCCGCGCTGGAGCCGACGGCTACCTGCTCAAAGACAGCAATGTCACGCAGATACTGGACGGGATCGAAGCAACGCTGGCAGGCGGCGCGCCGGTCAGCGCGGCGGCTGCGGTTTACCTGCTTGACCGGTTGCGCCGTGACCCTGCTATCGAAATCGAGCAAGTCGCGCAGGAGGACGCAGGTTTAACCCCGCGAGAGGTCGAGTTGCTCCAGCTTTTTGCCAAAGGGGAGAGCTACAAGGAAGCCGCGCGGGCGCTTGGTATCTCGCCTTTGACTGTCGGCAACCATGTGAAATCGATCTACCGCAGGCTCGCTGTCCACTCACGCGGAGAGGCGGTTTACGAGGCGATCAAGACAGGTCAATTGAAGATCTGATATCTCCTGAATGAACAGGCACCTGCCAAAGATATGGTGCCATTCGCATGGCATCCCGCGCCATGTCCCGCCGCAATAGAGTCCGCCCTGATTTTCAGGGAGGGCTGTTCAGCCATGCTAAAACCGAGTGTTTCGAAAAGTGCTTTGCTGCGAGCGACTGCGCTTGCTGGGATTGCGGGATTTGTCGGGCTCGGCGGGCAAGGTGCTCAGGCTGCGACGTTGAACAACTTCACGATAACGAGCGTTCAGGGTTCCGCATCAGGCTGCCGTTTGTTCTTCGACATTACGGCGACGGGGGTAACTCAGGACACCGCTTCAGGCGATAGGGTCTTCATCACAGCCACGGACCAAACCCTTACGACAAACTTCAACTTTGCGAGCGCCGTTCGCACCTTTGCAGTTGGAAGTACGACCACCATATCAACATCACTCAATATCAACTCGCCCGGCACTAACAATGGGATCGGTGTTATCATTTCAGAAGGCGCTGTTGGAAGTCCTCCAGTGCTCACCACACAGGTAGTTTCGGACGCAACTTTGCTTGCAGCTGGGGGGCGATGCCTTGAGTTCCTGACAAATACTCCGCCGACCGTTGACGCCGGGGCAGATCAGACTTTTAGTTCTGGCGGGATCAATTACACGATCAGTGATGCCACCGCTAACGACATTGATGGCGACAATCTGCTATTCCAATGGTCAAACTTTAGCGGTCCAGCATTGTCCATCCAGAATGCAACCAGCCTCAATCCCACAGTATCAATTCCGCCCAAAGGCAACGCCCCTATCACCAGCACACTGAGGCTGATCGTGAATGATGGGACGAATAATCCAGTTGAAGACTTCGTCACCTTCACAGTCCCCGCAAACCAACAGCCAGTGCGTCAGGCTGGGCCGGACCAGCAAGTCAGCCGCGGTGCCACTGTCACATTGGATGCTACTGGCTCCAGCGATCCTGATGGTGATCCGCTCACTTACAACTGGATTCAGAATAGCGGCCCTGCCGTTACACTAAGCGATCCTGCCAGCCCAACGCCAACCTTCGCCGTTCCAGCCAACACGCCCGTTGGGACGCAGTTCGTATTTTTCCTTACCGTCAACGATGGCATTGCGAGTGCAACGACAGGCGACTCCACGGTCATCATCGAAGTGGTCAACGCGCCACCCCAGGCCAATGCCGGACCTGACCAAACAGCTGCAGGTGGCAGCACGGTTTCGCTGAACGGGACCGCCACCGATCCCGATAATGATCCGCTGACATTCCAATGGGTCCAGACGGGCGGGACACCGGTTACGATCAGCAACGCCAACAGCGCAACTGCCAGCTTCACGGCTCCTGCCGTGGCTGTAAATGCGCAAGTTCTCGAATTTGAATTCGTGGCCAATGACGGCGCGGCCAACGGATCAGACACACTCCTCGTAACGATCCCGGCCAATCAACCGCCCAGCGCCGATATTCAGGGTCCAAGCGGACAATTAGCCGGCGGATCACAAGTTACGCTTGATGGATCAGGCTCGACCGATCCCGAGGGTCAACCGCTTGTATATCAGTGGACGCAGGTCTCTGGCCCGACAGTGGCATTCACGGGGCAAGGCACGCCCCAAATCACTTACACTGCGCCAGCCGCAGCGGGGGTAACGCAACAGATCGAATTCCAACTGCTTGTTGCCGATCCACTCGATGCAACCGACACCGCCAACTTCGCGGTGGATATCGCAGCGAACAACGCACCGATCGCCGACCCGGGAGCGGCTCAATCCGCCAATGCCGGTGACGTCGTTCAACTCGATGGCAGCGCGAGCTTTGATCCGGATGGCGACCCGATCACCTATCAATGGGTGCAAATTAGTGGTCCGAGCATCACTTTATCCGATGCAACGAGCGTCAATCCAACCATCACCATTCCTGCGGCGATGCGCGGGTCCCAGACAATTGCGTTGTCTCTAAGCGTGAATGACGGCCAGACGTCGTCAGCGCCCGCCCCGCTGCTTTTGACCGTGAACGGAAACGCAGCGCCGGCCGCAAATGCCGGCTCTGATGTCACCGTTTCAGGCGGCTCCGCTGTAACCCTTGATGGCAGCCAATCGACCGATCCGGAAGGTGACGGCCTGACCTACAATTGGACACAGATTTCGGGCCCAGCAGTAACCCTCTCAGGCCCCAATGGACCCAACTCGACTTTTACAGCGCCAGCCGCCACCGGGACCGCGCAACCGATCGTATTCGAGTTGTTTGTAAGTGACGGCGTTTCGGGCGCACCGGTCGCAACGCAATCGGACCAGGTTGTTGTAACAGTCGCTGCTAACCAGCCACCGGTGGCCAGTGCGGGATCTGATCAATCGGTCAGCGGTGGCAGCTCGGTGACGCTCGATGGATCAGCTTCTACAGATCCCGACGGTGATCCTCTCACCTATTCGTGGACCCAAGTCTCAGGACCCGCTGTTACGCTGAGCGATGCCGCGTCAGTCCAGCCTACATTTGTGGCTCCAGCAGCGACGGCGTCGGCGCAGCCAATTGTCTTCTCGCTGACCGTGAGCGATGGCGTGGCAAGCGTTTCTGATGAAATCACCGTCACGGTGCTGGCAAATCAGCCACCGGTTGCGGACGCGGGAAGCGATCAGGGACCGATAGACGCCGGGCAAACGGTAACGCTCAATGGAACGGGTTCGTCCGATCCGGATGGCGATGTGTTGGCATACAGCTGGGTTCAAACGGCTGGGCCAACAGTCTCACTGTCCGATGCGACATCTGCGCAGCCGAGCTTTGTCGCTCCCGACGCAAATGACACTGTATCGTTCGAATTGACAGTGAGCGACGGCGTTGCCAGCGCCAGCGATACAGCCAGCGTGGAAGTGCGCGCGGTTGGCTCGATCACCATCGTCCAGCAGATCACAGGCAGCGACACCCAAGTCGCGTTCACGTCGAGCCTGTCGGCCCTGACCACGAACCTGACTACGGTGAACGGGACCGCACAGGTCACAGCACAAAATGTTCCTATCGGGACCTATACAGTCACAGCCGCTGACCTCTCCGCTCAAGGCATAGCGATCACTTCGATCACCTGCTCGGATGACGACTCGGTCTCAAATGTCGCGTCACGCACCGCGACAGTGGATTTGGCGGCAGGCGAAGATGTCACCTGCACCTTCACAGCAGCCAACTCGCGTGAAGCGGCGCAGGCTGCGATCTACAACTTCCTGACAGGCCGCAATGCCCTGCTGCTGGCAAATCAGCCCGATCTGCAACGACGGATCGACCGTCTTTCCGATGCGGCCGGTGGCAAGCGCTCCGGATCGGTCAACGCCTATGGCGTGTCCGTGCCAGGCGCCCAGCATCTGCCAGTCGAAGCAACAATCGCGCCGGGACAGATGCGTCTGCGCTCCGACCTCGGCATGGCACTTGGCGGGACAAGCAAACGGCCGTTGGACATATGGGGCGAAGCCTATTTCGGAGCCGTCCGCATTGGCTCGCAAGAGGCCGACTTCAGCATCATTCACCTCGGCGCCGATGTGAAACTGTGGGACAGCATCCTGCTGGGCGGGCTTCTTCAGCTCGATGATCTGTCAGACCGCGACCAGCTCGAAGCAGGCGAAGCCGAAGGCGACGGTTTTATGGCAGGGCCATATTTGATGGCGCGGCTCGCTCCGCAATTGTTCGTGGAAGCACGCGCAGCATGGGGTTCGTCGGATAACATCGTGTCGGCCCTTCCCGGTCAGCGCGATGCGTTCGAAACCAATCGCAGCCTTTATTCGGGATCGGTCATCGGCCAGTTTGCGCTTGGATCAAAGACCACGCTCAGACCCGAATTGACGCTGCGATATCTGAGCGAGGATCAGCAAGCATACACCGATAGTCTCGGTATCGCGATCCCGGCACAAACGGTGGATCAAGGCGATCTCAGCTTCCGTCCGCGGATCAGTCACGTCATTGCGACAAATGGCGGCCTATCATTGCGTCCCTTCGCCGAAGTGGAGGGGATCTACACCTTCGGCACAGCACCCGACGCCGCACTAGCCAACCTGCTATCGGGCACGTTCGCGGACACATTTGGCGAGTTCAGAGGCCGGATCGAAGGCGGGATTGATCTGTTCGGCAGCGGTGGCTTCCGCGCCACCCTATCCGCATTCCACGACGGCATAGGTGCGAACGACTTCAGCAATGAAGGCATAAATGTCGGCGTGTCATTCGGGTTCTGATGACGCACCATGCATCTGATGAACGCGCTTAAATGAGGCAGCCTGATCTGCCGCTATGGACCGGGAGTACCTCATTCGACCCTGGCTCTCGGTCCACCCTTTCCCACCATGCCAAAGGGCATGTTCTCCACCACCAATGAGGTAAGCAATGAAGCCCACCACTCCACTTTTTGCCGCGATGTTCGCTTTGTCGATCTCTGCCTGTTCGAGTTCCGAGCCGGAAACAGCAGAACCTCCCAGCAATCTCGACGTCAATTCCGCAAAACGCCAGTGCTCGACCACCGCGTCGATGGCGATGATGGGTCAGGGCGTTCCTGAAGAGGCCATCAAGAAGGTCTGCGACTGCTCAATCGACAAGCTGGTCGATACGGGCGACTTCACGGCAGAGGCAAAACCCGATGACGCGTCGATGGAAGGGGCAATGAACACGTGCCTAGAGGAGCTGGAAGCCGAAATGCTGGGGGATGCTGAAACTCCTGTCGAAGAAGCAGAGGCCAGTTAACGAGGTAGGCTAGGACATTAGCCACTGTAAGGCAGATCATGCCGATAGAGCTCGTAACAAAAGCCGTCGGCCGAGCTGCAGTCACAGGCGTTCTTCTCCGCGGTATCCGCATGATAAGGGGGGGGCTGGACTACCCGCCTTTGGAGGCGCGCCGTAGAGAGTGATTGGCACAGGACAACTCCCCGGGTTAGCCTCTCCGAAGGCGAGATACTTAAGTGGAGGAAAACACTTGAGTAAAACACGCGCGACATCGAGCGACTCGCGAACGAGAATCGCAAGCTGGAGATGCGCCTGGAGGCCGCAGAAGTTCTCTTCCCACACCTGTTTGGTGGGGTGTGAGTTATTGAGGGCGATGACGACATCAAGACATGGCCAGAACTAGTGCTCTTTGCGCTTCAGGATGCAGAGGGTGGCCGAACTCAAGTCCACATGCTTAGCGTGGGGCGTCAGACCTGCATGGCCGAGAAGATCGAAACTACGCCGGCAGGCCTTTATAACGCTGTCGCCCGGATGGCCGCGCGCCGCCAAATTATTCGACAGGGCGATAAGTTCTATCTCTCCGAACTATGGCAGTAGATTGAGGAGGGCCGCGTAGAGAACGACGGGACCCGGAAGATAGCGAGAGCGCTACGTTTAGGGGAGAACTTCTAGCGACCCTTTAGGATAGCCGTGCGCGTACTCAAAGAGGCATTTTTGACGAAATACCGGATCGCGCAAATGGAAAGCCCGAGTAGCAACGCTGACGCGGATTCTCAAGCCGAGGAAGCTGCAACTTCCTCTGACGATACCGCCCCGCTCTTTTGAGTGGTGCGGTGAACCTAGCTCGTCCCGAGCAACCGATCCGGGGGCGGTTCAGTTCCCCGTGGGGGTTAGGGGTGTTTATCGCAACCCTGATCGCTCTGGGGGCTCTCGCCCTAATCGCGATCCCGTTGTTGTAACCATTGGTGCGGCGGGGGTCTTCGGGCTCCCGCCGATACACTCAAGAGCAATTGATTGAGGCTTCGTCTATAGCGGAGGCTATGAGTAAACTTTCGCTAGCGGACGCGCTTGCGTCCAATCGATTAGATGAGTTCGCCGCCCAAGACGAGGCGGATGGTGTAGACCCCGCTGATCGAGCGCAGTTTGCAGCCTTAGTGGGACAGGTCACAGCGCACCAACTAGAAGATCAAAGATCCCGTTCACGCGGTGACGGTTCGAAGCGCGGACAGTGAACTCGTCCAAATAGCGTGGCATGTTCTTGCCGCTGATCTGCACGTGGTTGACCGCACCGACGCCTTAAACAGCTTCCAGAAGCCCTCCACGGTATTCACGTGGAAAGTTTCGTCTCGCTGATAGTCATAGTAGCTGTATTCCTTGCGAACTTGGTTAACCACGCCGTGCAGGGAGCCATCACAAGTCGGTAAGTTATAGCTGTCGAGTTCGTCGGTTGAGACGGTTGAGACGGTTGAGCCCGGCTCTACATTCTTCGTCACAACGCCGCACAGCGTATCTTTCTTCACATCCGGATGACAACCGCCTTCATACGGCCCTCACGCTGACCAAGGCCCATAACAATCGTCTTGCCCGATGCGCCGCGTCAACGATTACCGCCAGAGCAGCGACCGCTAAAATAGGCCTCATCAAATTCGATATGGCCAGGCAGGAGGCCGTCAAAGCCCTGCGCCTTGCTCAAAAGATCGCGGATTTGCTGCCCGATGCGCCGGCCCGTCTTATAGGTGACGCCAAGCTGCCGTTGAAGATCCTTGCTGCTCACGCTGTGGCGCGTAATGCAGAACAGGTACGTTGCGTGGAACCACGAGACGAAGGATGCGCGTGTTCTCAAGGACGGTGCCAGCGGTCGGGTTCAAATGGTGGCCACAGTTGGCACATGCATAGGTGCGGCGCTTCTTTAGCTTATGGTGTGTGCTGTTCTTGCCGCATGACGAGCAATCAAAACGAGTGCCGCCAAAGCGCACATTTATAATGTGCTCTAGGCAAACGTCTTCGGTCGGGAGACGCTTGAAAAACTCACGAACTGAAAAGTCGGGCGATGCAGATGGGCTTTTGCTCATGCATCATTTTAAGCCAGTTCGTTCTACATGCGTCACGGGGATAAACGGGAAAAACTATGCTGAGCCGTAAATACGCCGCATTGGAACATCACCAAGCTGGAAAAATCGACAAGCACAACATGCTCATCGCCTACATCACCGCTACGAAAATCAGCTCCGCAAAGTTCGTAGCTCTTAGTTTTGGCAGTAGCGGGAAAAACTTCACTCTTGATGCGGACGCAGTGACAGCGATTGTCAAATGCATTTTCGACGCCCGACATGCTAGAGCATAACCTCGAGCTGTCCTGCCTCATACGCTTCCCGGAGAACGACTTCGTCGATTACAAACCGGTCGTTTTAACGCTTTTTGATTTCGCCTAGGTCACGTTCGGGGCGAGCCAGAGCTTTTTGGTCTTACTCACTAAGGCGAAAGCCTAGCTGCCTAGCGCACCCGCTGAAGTCAGTTATCAGTCTGTCACAGCGTCACTTATCTCGCTTTGACATTCTGCTTTTTCAAATATGTCTCGTAAGAATGTTTGGATCGCGTGCGGCCATAAGAGGAAGAAGGTCAGATTGATGCAGATTGGCCTGTAACGCTGAACTTCCACCCCGACCTCATGGTTGCCGGTTCTTTGGTAATTGATAATTTGGCTGCAGATGGCGTTTACCGTTCGCAATTTGAAACCGCCGCGAGCAGTGGTGGCTTGACCGCCCACCGGGGCGGAGACCGATGGCGGTGGGAAAGCAGGATCTTTGGAGGGGTCTATGATGATTGCGATCCATCACTCAGGCCAAAATACGGATCATCGAACCATCGAAATGATCCCGCTGGCGGCTCGCGTCGCTTTGGATCCGCACACCTTCGCCTTCATTCGCACATGCGCGCCAGGATCACGTTTTGCTACCCTGACAGCCATTTCAACCCCGAAAACTTCGCGGTTGACGATGTTCACGAACTCATCGAACTGGCTCGGACAAACGAGCGCTCGCTGGACCTTTTGCTCGATAACTATATCGAGGCGCATGTTCACGGGCCGCTTGTCATCTCGCGGGACGTCGAAGCAGTGATCCTCGACCCGTCATTCAAGGGCAGCCCAATCGAGGACGCAGCGCTTTCACTTGGCTGTTTGGTCGAGTGGCATGAGGGCTTTCGTCTTTCGGTTCATAGGCAGGATGAGTGCCGAGCCTATCGAGGGCAAGAAGCCGCAGATGCGATCAAGAGAATTGCAGAGAATGGGTGGCTGACGCCGGCGCGATTGTGGCAGGCTCGGGAAGCTGAGCTTGATTACCAGACCGCCAAATGGGTTTGGCACTGCATTGCACGCTTTGGCTACGGCTCAACTGAAAGCAGCCTTGCGGAGATTAGCGACGGCAAACCGCTGGTTTAGGCCACTCGAATTCGGATAATTAGTGGTGCCACTTAGCCGACTCGAATTGCTGACCCCATCATTACGAATTAGGGAACTCTGGTTTTGAAGAACTCTGAAGGTGATTGAAGGTCAGAGAATACACTAGCCAACACAATTGCTTATGTCTCGAAGGCCGCCGAGAGTGCCTGAAGGCGTTGGAACTACCCGCCCTACTAATACCCTACTAACTCCTGATCACCATACTTTCTCCAGTCAGGGTGGAGAACTCAAAATTGAACAACGCGACCGCTTCGTAGTCGGGAGCTGCCATTCCGCTTACGACCCAGTAACTGACGCTACGCAAAGAAAAAGTGCGGGGCGCCACCAAGGTGGGCAACGCCCCGCACATCCAAGCTCTGGGGGAGAGCTGGATCAGTTAGAACCCGAAGGACAAGCCGACATGCAATCCCGTATTGACGAAATTGTCGCTTCCGATGCCATCGTGGAAGACCGAGATGCTGCCGCGCACCCCGCCTGCGGAGAATAGGTCCACACCGCCTTCGACACGGGCGCGAAGCGTGCCGAGATCGAGGATCGGACCAGCGGCTACGGGATTAAGGAAGGCGACGCTTGATGCTTCTCCAAATGTCAGAATTCCTTCAACCTCACCAAAGGGACGCAGTGTCCAGTTAGATCCGACTGCGACTGAGTGGCTCACCCTCGGGCGGAAGCTTATCTCGCCCTGATCAACGACTTGCTCGGGGATCGTGATATCGAGGCTGTCGATGTAGGCTGCTTGTTTCTCCCTGATGTAGCGCACGGTCAATTCCGGCCTGATGCGCGTGGCATCGCCGATATCAAACTGGCCAATCAGAGACCCACTGTAAAACGCTCTGGTTGTTTCGAACTCATCGCTAAACGTGCCCAGGGGAGAGACGACATTGTCTGAACTGCCCCATGCAGCGCGGGCCTCAGCGAACAAATCCTTTGACAGTCTAGCTGTGATGTAAGGCCCCGCGAGGAAGCCATCGCCTTCCGCTTCGCCAGCTTCGAGCAAGCCATCATCATTAAAATCATCAAGACCGATCAGGCCGCCGATCAGGACACCATCGCTAATCCTGTAATCTGCCCCAACATAGATCATCCTGAAGTTGCCTTCTTGCGATCCGATGCGGGCCTTGGACAGATAGATTTCAGTCCAAATGTCGAACGGTGCCGTGCCATCACGCTCCTCGACAAAGGCAGACTTCGCCATAGCCAGGGATGTGCTGGCAGTCGCGCGGTCCCCATTGACCGCGAGGCTAAACGGAAGCCCGCCAGCGCCCGGCACAGAGAAGTTGAACGCAGTCGCACTGCCACCTGCGGCAGGAGCGCCGGTCAGCCTATCCAACCGCCTCTGAAGATCAGGCTGGTGCGTCATAAT
>JBCCOV010000184.1:0-10043 GCA_039039985.1 Pseudomonadota bacterium
CGCCGATGGCACGGGCCAATGGCTTGGACCATGCACCCGTTGCCAGCACGACGCGATCGCAGGCCACAACGCCATCGGCAGTCACCACGCCTGTGACCTGACCGTCCGCGCGCGCGACGTCGATGACTTCGGCTTTGCGAACTGTTCCGCCCTGCCCCTCAAAGTGCTCGGCCAGGTCCTGAACATAGCGACCGGGATCCTTGATGTGACCATGATCCGGACATCGGACGCCAAACTCCGCTACGTCTTGGAACGTCGGGTCGTAGGTGTGAAACGCATCGGCATCGAGTTCGTCCCACGTGTAACCGTGCGCCTGCCGCAGAGCCCAACCGAATGCGTCCCGATCGAAGGCGGGGCGGTCGGCATAGGCAAACACATAATCGGATGGCGTGATCCAGCGCTCGGCAGGCGTGCCTTGGGCAAGTTGCTGGTGTTCGCTGAGGCTGTCGCCGACCACTCCGGCAATCGCGGATGCAATGCGCTTGACCTCGGCCGGACGGCAATGGCGCATGTACGACGCAAGCCAAGGCACCATGCGCGGGACATACGGCCATCTCAGGAACAGCGGGCCGTCCGGATCGAACAGCATACCCGGCGCCTTCTTCCACAGGCCCGGCGTCGTCACCGGGATGATGCTGTTCGATGCAAGGACGCCGGCATTACCATAGGACGTGCCGGCAGCCGGCCCCTCACGATCCAAAATGGTGACCGGATACCCATCCCGCTGAAGCCAGACTGCTGAGGCCACACCGACGATGCCAGCCCCGACAACGACGACGTGTGGCTTGTCTGCCATCCTGTCCGTGTTCGATTCTGCCATGGCGCGCACTCAAGCTCGCCGCGGCCAACACGCGAGCAACTGATGCAGCATTTCCGGCAAAGAACTCTCGCCGAGTTCGCTGTCGGCGCTCTGCTCTGCTAGGCGGTGATACCCCTTGGCTGCCGCTGAGTGATAGCCACCGTCGCAGCCCAAGTCTTCAAGCGCCTCGGCAATATCCTCCATTTCTAGAGACCAGCGCGCCGCCTTGCCGGACAACTCGCGAACGGGTCTGCGTGCCACGTCAAGCAATCCGGGTCTCATGGAATCCACCTCGGCCATCACGGCGTCAGACAGGTTGGCCCGCTGCGCGGCTGCCAGGACATTCATCAGCAATGCGACGGTGCCCTTGTTGATGCCGGCGAACAAGACCTTCATCTGCGTTGCCTCAGTCAATCCCTCACCGAGCGGGCGCACCTGCATTTCCGGAGTCGCTAGGTTGTTAAGTACGGCGCGATGCGGTCCGGACGTATAGAAGCGCGTCGCGTTTCGGTTCGGTGCAGGAGGCGGACCGATAATCCCGGCATCCGAGAACACACCGCCGCCACGCGCAATCAACGCCGCAATGGCTTCGGTCTTGCGCGGTGTGATCGAGTTGCAGTCGACGTAGTGAAGTGGCCGCTCGCGCTCGGCGCAACAGGCCATGACGGATTCAGCGAGCGGGATCGCCTGATCAGCAGGCACAATCGACAAGAACGTATCCGATCGCGCGACAAGTGCGGCGAGATCTGGGCACTGCATCACGTCGCCAGCTCTCGCGCGCGCCTGCGTAGCCGTCGAGCGATCGGACACGCAGGTTGCAACATCGAAGCCTTGCGTGCGCAGCGCCCACGCGACGCCGGCACCCATGGCCCCAAATCCCAGAACCCCGACTGTAGACGGCGGCATTACATCCGTCATTTTGCACTCCACAAACAGAGCCTGATGTAACCGTTAGCGGCCAACGGCGTAACCTTGCATGCCACGTGCGTTGGCGGCGGCCTTCAACACGCCGTCGCTCTGGCTCGCTGCCGTCAACCGGCCTTCGGACCAATCGCCGCCGACAACGACGTCGTGGCCGCGTTCGCGCAGGTTGGCAACGGTCGCGTCGGGAAAGCGACCTTCGACGACCAGTCGCTGCGGCTTGGAACCTCGTGGCCAGAAGGAACTTGGAAAATGCTCTGAGTGGAAGGCCGGTGCGTCGATCGCTTCCTGCAGATTGTGCCCATGTTCGACGTGGTGCAGAAACAGCAGTGTCGACCACTGGTCCTGTTGATCCCCGCCAGGCGTTCCCCAAGCGATGTAAGGTTTTCCATCGCGCAGCGCGAGTGACGGCGACAGCGTCGTTCGCGGGCGTTTGCCTGGTGCGAGTGCCGTTGGCGATTCCGGATCCAGCCAGAACATTTGGCCGCGCGTACCCAGCGGAAAGCCCAGTTCGGGAATAACGGGCGCACTTTGCAGCCAGCCCGCCGACGGGGTCGCCGAGACCATGTTGCCGTCACGATCGATGATGTCGATATGCACCGTATCGCCGCGGGTTTGTCCGATGGGTTGAACGGTCGGCTCGCCGACGCCGTAGAAGGAGTCCGCTGCGATTGGGTGTGCTGCTGCATGGCGTGCAGCCGCAACGTTTGGAGCCCGACCGTCCGGCGAACCGGGGCGCAACTCGGCCGATGCATGCGCTCCGACAAGCGCGCGTCGCTCCGCGGCATACGCGTCGGACAGCAGGGTCTCCCATGGCCCGTCAAAGTAGTCCGGATCAGAGTACCAAGCCTCGCGATCGGCGTATGCAAGCTTGGCGACCTCGGTAAATGTATGAACGAACTCAGGACCTGTCGGATCCATATCAGCGATGCCCATGTCACGCAGCATCGCGAGCTGCTGCAGCATCACCGGACCTTGTGACCAGAACCCGCATTTGCAGACCGTGTAGTCCTTATAGGAGATCGTTGCCGGCTCATCATACGTCGGTGTCCACGACGCCAGATCTGATCCGCGCAGGAGTCCCGTATGCCGGCGTCCGGATGGATCGAGTATCTCTTCCGTCGTGTAAAACCCGTCGATTGCGTCGGCGACCCAGCCGTTGTACCAGGCGTGGCGCGCCACCTCGATCTGGCGCGAGCGGTCACCCCCAGTCGCCTCTGCCTCGTCTAGAATCCGGCGATAGGTCTTTGCCAGCGCCGGATTGCGGAACCATGAACCGACCGACGGCACATCCCCGTTTTGTAGAAAGACCGCGGCTGACGTCGGCCAGTGCTCGACAAACAGGCCTTGCACCTTGCTCATCGTGTCAGCGATTTTCGGCAGGACTGGGATACCCTGCTCCGCGTAGCTGATCGCATAACCGAGAACGTCGCGCAGGTGCATGGTGCCGTAATCGTCCAACAGCCTGAGCCATCCACCGAAGGCGCCCGGCACCACGGCCGGCAACAGCCCGCTCCCTGGTATCATGGGGAGATCGAGCCCTTGGAAGTGCGCGATCGTTGCAAGCTGTGGTGAGGGGCCTTGGGCGCATAGAACCCGCGGACGACCATCGGTGTGGGCGTAGAAAATCGCAGGCAAATCGCCGCCAGGACCGTTGAGGTGAGGCTCGACAACCTGAAGTGTGAAGCCGGCGGCTACGGCAGCGTCGAACGCGTTGCCACCTTTTTCCAGTACCGCCATGCCCACAGACGAGGCAAGCCAATGCGTTGTTGTAACCATGCCAAAGCGGCCCTGCAGCTCTGGTCTTGTCGTGAAACTGTGCTCTGTCATCTTATCATCCTCCTTTAACCCCACCGCTTGTTCCGCGCGGGCGTTTTGGGGTGTCTCGGCTACCGTGCCGGTGACGGCGCGGACCGTCCAGCCAAAATAGGCTGCTCAACCAATTGACACGTTGCACACGCCTTCGGCTTGCCGCGCCAATTTCAGGTGCTAAGGTTTTGGCATGACGCATTAAGCTGCGCATACTGTTGAAATTATGGGAGGATCAGACCTGATGAAATTCTTGCGTTGGATTGGTGCAGCCGCGACGACAGTCGTTGCGCTTGGCACTGCCTCAAGCGCCTTTGCCGCGGATTTGCCTTGTACGACCGCGAAACTGATTGTTCCCTGGAAAGCCGGTGGTGGCACACAGGTCATCTTTGCGATCTTCGAGAAAACGATCCAGAAGCTCGACGTGAAGACCAAGGTGCAGGTCGTCACCATTCCCGGCCAGGGTGGCAACAAGGGTGCGAAGGAAGCCGCGCGCGCCAAGCCGGACGGATGCACGTTGTTCGCAATTCACCAAAGTGCGATTACCAGTTACCTGAACGGCCGTATTCCTTTCAGCTATGAGAACTTCGAAACCGTGGCCCAGTTGACATCCACGCCGGATATCGTGGGCGCCAACGGCAAGGTCCCATTCAACACACTCGACGAATTGGTCAAGGCCGCGAAAGACAAACCCGGCACGCTTTCCGTCGGTGCGACCTTCGGTTCGACCAGCCAGTTCTTTTGGTTACTCATCGAAGAGCAGATGGGCATCAAGTTCAAGTACGTGCCTTACGACGGCACCCGTCAACGTATGACGGCGCTCCTGTCCGGTGCGATCAACATGGGTTCGCTCAACGTTGCGTCCGGCCGCAAGTATCTCGAGTCCGGCGAACTCAAGGGCTTTGGGATCGCGGACGACAAACGCTCGAAGTTCTTGCAGGACATGCCGACGCTCAAGGAGCAAGGACTTGATTTGGTGTTTGCGCTGAAACGCGGCATCGTCGCACCGAAGGGCACACCGAAAGCGGTTGTCGATTACTGGGCGTCCGTCTTCAAGCAGGCCGCCGAGGATCCAGAGCTGTTGAAGCAAATGGAATCCAAGGGCACCGACGTGAATTGGGAAGGCCCCGCGGATTATCGCAAGTGGGCCGAAGCGACGATGGGGTCCTACAAGAAGGTCGCCATCAAGATCGGCATGTACAAGGGCAAGTAGATGTCAGAGGCCGGCACGCTCCACCGCGCGCGTGTCCCGGCTGATCGTAATGTTCGGCCTCGCGGCATGCGCCGCGAGGCCTGAAACAGCTCTTGCAATTGCCGCCGAATACTGCGGTCCAGCCACGGATAGGCCATCATGGGCCACATCAACCGCGACGCACTCATCGCGATTACACTTCTGGTGATAACGGGCACTTTCTTTTGGGCAAGCTTCGACATTCGCGAGCCGGATTACGGACAACTCTCCCCGGCGGCCTGGCCACGCATGATCCTTGTTGTTTTGGGCATCCTGAGTTTTCTGATGCTTGTTCAGGCCATAAGGCAGACACCGCCGGCAGTTGATGCGCCTCCAGTTGATGCGGAATCGACATCGCTCGTGTCCACTCTCACAAGCTGGCGCAATCCGGTCTTTTGTTTCGTTGCTTTTCTCGGTTTTCTGCTCGCCCTTCCTCACCTTGGCATGTTGGTTGGCGGTGTGCTCTTCGTGTTCGTACTGCTGACATTGCTTGGTGGAGTTTCGCCGCGGCTTCTGCTCGTGCATGCGCTCATTGCGACAGGCAGCATCGGCGCGATGTGGTCGCTGTTCACATTCGGCCTCCGTGTCATCTTGCCGACAGGCAGTGTGTTTGACGGCCGGATCTGAGTGCGGGAGGCCACCTTAAGATGCTCGAAAGTCTCGCCGCTTCTGCCGCGGAAGTCCTGACGATCCAGACCATGGCGCTGATGATGGTCGGCGTTGCTGCTGGCCTGCTCGCTGGTGCGATCCCTGGCTTCACCATTGCGATGGCCGTCGTCCTGACGTTGCCATTCACGTTCTCGATGCCGGCACCGCAAGGTTTGGCCACCATGATTGCCGTTCAGGTCGGCGGCCTCTCCGGGGGGCTTATGGCCGGAATATTAACCGGCATACCGGGCACGCCATCCTCGGTCGCAACCACGTTTGACGGCTTCCCGATGGCGCGCGGCGGCCGGCCCGGCCTGGCTTTGGGATTGGGTGTCTGGTCCTCGTTCTTTGGCGGAACGATCAGCGCAATTCTGCTTGTTTCCCTGGCGCCGCAGCTCGCACGCATCGGGCTCGAGTTCCAGCCGTGGGACTACTTCATGCTGGTGATGTTCGCGTTGACCATCACGGCATCTCTCTCGGGCAAACACTTGATCAAGGGGTTGATTGCCGGTGCCATCGGACTGCTCGTGCGGACAGTGGGTGAAGACGAAGCAGCCGGCGTCGCGCGCTTCAACTTCGGCAATGACTCGCTCCTGCAGGGGTTTGACTTCATCGCTGTCTTGATTGGGTTGTTTGCGTTCAGCCAACTGCTCTCGGATGTGCGCGACCCTGTTGCCGCGCGCAAGTCCATGACGCAGCGCACGACGCTGCAAGCGCGAATTGAACACGTTGCAGCGCTGAAAGAACTCTTTCGGCACTGGGTTGTTGTCATTCGCTCGGCGCTGATCGGCGTGTTCACCGGCATCCTGCCCGGCGCTGGCGGATCGGTTGCGAATATCCTCGCCTATGACCAGGCCAAAAAGAACTCGAAGCAACCAGAGAAGTTCGGAACAGGCACGTCCGAAGGCATCATTGCGCCGGAGAGTTCGAACAATGCTGTCGAAGGCGGCGCGCTGATCACATTGATGGCGCTTGGCATTCCCGGCGACGTGACGGCGGCCGTCATGCTCGGCGCTCTGCTCATTCATGACGTGGTGCCGAGTCCGTCGTTCATTCGCGATGAGCCGGTTATCGCATACGCCATCTTCATTTCCTTCTTCATCGCCAACTTCATGATGCTGTTCTTGCAGACGTTCATGCTGCGGGTGTTCGTCCAGATTACGCAGGTTCCGATGTACGTTGTTGCCGGCGTTATTCTTGGGTTCTGCGGCATCGGCGTGTTTGCCCTGAACAACGTGACCTTTGACCTCTGGACACTGTTCTGGTTCGGCATCCTCGGCTTCGTGATGCGGAACCTTGGGTTCCCGTTGGCCCCTATGATTCTCGGGGTCGTGCTCGGCAACATTGCGGAACTGAACCTTTCGCGCGCACTTGCGATTTCAACGGACATAAGCCCGTTCTTCACACGGCCCTGGGCCCTGTTCTTCTTGATCGCGGCACTCTTTTCATGTGTGTTTCCGCTCTATCAGGCGCGCGCGGGCAAAGAGCGCTGGACGTTGCTGTACATGCCGCTCGTTTGCGTCGCGATCTCCATTCCGTTGTTTTTGATGGCAATCCAGAACGCGAGCGTGCCACGTGGTATCATCGGCGGTATCGCTGTCGCTGCAGCCGTGTATCTTGTTTGGCAGAGATGGCGGTCAGGCTGGGCACTTGCATCACCGACGGATTGACGCCGTAGCAAAGAAAAAGGACGCGCCCCATGCAATACCGTGTCGCGATCGCAGGACTTGGGGCCATTGGCATGAACGTTGCGCGGGCAATCGATGGCGGCCGCGTTTCCGGTTTGACGCTTGCCGCAGTTAGCGCGCGCGACGTCGATCGCGCTCAGAACCGGGTCCGCGATTTCAAGTCGCCGCCACAGGTTCACGCGCTTGGCGAACTGGCAAATCATGCGGATATCATCATCGAGTGCGTTCCCGCCCGGTCGTTCCGCACGGTCGCTGAACCGACCGTCGAGCAGGGACGTTGGCTGGTTCCGCTGTCTGTTGGCGCATTGCTTGAGCATATGGACTTGGTCGATCGTGCGCGGGAGACGGGCGCGCGGATCGCAGTGCCGACCGGCGCGTTGATTGGCCTCGACACCGTCCGTGCCATGGCCGTCGGCGAGATCCAAGAGGTGCGCCTCGAAACGCGAAAGCCGCCTGCCGGCTTGGCGGGTGCGCCCTATCTTGAGGCTAATGCAATTGACGTCTCCGGCCTCACCGAGCCGCTCCGCGTGTTCGCCGGCACGGCCCGCGAAGCCGCGCGCGCGTTTCCAGCCAACGTCAATGTCGCGGCGGCACTTGGATTGGCAGGACTTGGCCCTGATCGCACGATGGTTGAGGTGTGGGCGGATCCCGAGATCGCGCGCAACCAGCACACGGTCACTGTCACATCGGATTCAGGCGAGGCGACGATGATCATGCGCAATATCCCGTCGGACGAGAATCCGCGAACGGGGCGGATTGTCGCCAACAGTGTGATCGCCTCTCTGCAGCGCTTCACCGCACCTATAGTCAGCGGAAGCTAAGCCGCAACCTGATCCGTCGTCATGTCTTCGCCAGCGATTGTCGTGCGTCGCATATCCCGGGGCTGGCTTTCATCAAATGGCCGTGCGCGATGCATGGTGACGCGGTTGTCCCACATCACCAGGTCGTTAACGCGCCATTGGTGGGCGTAGACGAACTTTCGATCCGTGGCGAACTCCGTGAGATCGAGCAGGAAGAGGCGGGCCTCCGGGTCCGGCCAGCCGATGATCCGGCCGGCATGTGACGACAAGAACAGAGACTTTCGGCCACTATCGAGATGGGTCCGCACAAGCGTCTGGCGAACGGGTTCCATCATCTTGGCCTCGTTCTCGTCGAACGAAAATCCGAGCTTTCCGCGCGAATAGAGCAAAGAGTGCTCACATACGAGGCCGTCAACTTTTGACTTCGTGGCAGCGTCGAGCGCGTCGTACGCCGCGCGCATATCGGCAAATTCCGTGTTGCCGCCCGCATCGGGGATCTTACGTGCCGAAAGCAAAGAGTACTTCGCCGGCACAGCGCGAAACGAGCTGTCGGAATGCCAGAGATGATTGCCAAGGTTGAAATAGCGGCGGCGGTCGTCGCGGGCGAACGGTTTGTTGTCATTGTCGAGGTTGGAGACGTCGTTGACTGCGGTGTGAATGCGGCTTTCGGTTCTGATATTGCCGCCGGTCTTGTCTTCGATCTGGCCGAAGTTCAGCGAGAACGCTAGCTGTTGATCATCGGTCAGAACCTGATCGCGGAAAATGAGCACGCCATATGCGTCCATGGCAGCTTTCAGCTGGTCGACGTCGCCGGTGGAGAGGGGGTGCGACAGGTCCACGCCGGAGACTTCCCCACAGAAGACGGGATGGATTTGCGCAATCTCGATACCCATAGTGTTTCCTCCTGTTTGGCCTCCGCGCGTTGTTGATTGTATTTGTCGCGCGAGAGCCTGTTCGCCTCAGGCGAATTCGTATCGCCGGCTTACGCCTCAACCCGATCATCGTGCGAACCAAACCGGAGATCAATTGTCGGCGTAAAAAACCTACGGGCAATCCGTTGGTGCCGCTGAAGGGGCGGCCGTCGGTTTCAGTGCCGACGTGCGAACAATGGCCTGCGTCAGAACCTCCGCGGCGAGGTTCGAGCCGGCGACCGTTGCGTGGTTTCCATCAGGGCTATAGAAGCTTGGCGTGTTTTCGGCCGCAAGCCAGCAGCGCCCGACCGGGGCTAATGCAACGCGATTGCGCTGCAGCGCGGTTTGATACGCGCTGCGGATCCACGTCCACATTTGGTCGGGACTCTTGGGTCGCTCATATGGTGTGAGGTTCGGCCGATGATAGAGCCAGTGATGGGATTGAAATGGCCAAGTCTGGTAGAGGACAACGCGCGTTGTGGTTGGCTTGTGGCGCATGAACCAGTTCAGCGACGCATGAAAGTTCTTACGGCCTGAAGAGCTGAGAAAGGAGGCTGTCGCTTCCTGCAATACCAAGATGTCCCACGATATGCGTTTGAGCGCCGTTTTGACGATGTCGCGCCCCGCAAAATCGCTCAAGCGCGCGCCGTTGATGGCGATGCGTGCGGTCACGGGCTTCCTGCTTGGCCCGACGACCGCGTCCAGCCGTTTGGCCACCCGATCGGGGACGTTGTTCACGAGAACGTGCGAGTTTCCGACAAACAACACAGTAAATGCACGGCTTCCATGGCGGCTAACTTCATCCTGAATAGGGTTCAAGTCGATATCGGCCGCTTGGCTTGGTCGCGCCGTGGTGGCGATCGAGATGAAGGCAGCAATCCAAATCGCGATTTGGGAAGATGGCAAACGAAGCGATTTGAACATGCGCGATGGGTCTCGTGTGTCGAAGGTCGTGGCGTTGGCAATGCGATTTTGCGCAGGGCGGCCATGCTTTAGAGCTTGTTGCGCCAAATCAGATTCACAATCAAGGCCGTGAGGGAGAGGCTTTAAGTTGCGCTGTTCGCACGCTCGCGGGCTCGCGGCTCGAGCGCTGGCTATCCTGGTAGGATGGTTCCCAGGCCGCGACCGCGGCCCGGCGCGTCGCGCCGCCCCCACCCCAAACCGGGTGTTCCCGCGTTGGGCATTTCAAATGTCGATATGGCGGACACGCCATCTAGATTGGGCCCGAGCGAAGCG
>JBCCOV010000185.1:0-10005 GCA_039039985.1 Pseudomonadota bacterium
ATTGCGCTGTTCGCACGCTCGCGGGCTCGCGGCTCGAGCGAGTCTTTGTTTGCGCTACCGCTCGCGACAAGCGCTCGCTACTTGAGCGCGGGCCAGCCGTCTGGCACCCCAGGCCGCGACCGCGGCCCGGCGCGTCGCGCCGCCCTCGCGGAGGCCCGAGCGCAGCGAGGAACAGCCGTGAGCGAAAACAATCAGCGCGAGCCAGCCGTCTGGCACCCCAGGCCGCGCCTGCGGCCCGGCGCGTCGCGCCGCCCTCGCGGAGGCCCGAGCGAAGCGAGGAATAGCCGTGAGCGAAAGCAAGCGGGACCGGTTCAGTGGTGTCGATCATATGCACGGTTCGGAGAAAAATGGAGAGCGCCGCTCGAGAACGCGACACTTACAAAGACCCGCAGGCGTGCATGCGGTTGTGCTTGAGAAATCCTCAACTCAATGCACTGTCGATAACATCATTCATTCGCTAGATGTTGCTAATTTGACCCAATCAAGTTCTAGTTCATCGATCGGATGATCTTTTCCACATCCATGCGACTTGAGACGAGGCCTTGGCGCTGGGCCGTTGCGTGCCAAACCCGGTACCACCGCGCTGCTTGGGCCACGTCATGGCCGGAATTCGCGTTGGGTACGGAGCGCAAGAACCGTGGATCGAAAGAGCGCGCGAGCGCCCAGGCAACATCCGGGGACTGCTCCGGACGTGCGGCCGTCAGAACAGTGCGGCCTTCTTTGATCTTGCCAATGGCGAAAAGTTCGCGCGCCCGATCGATCGCCTTTCCCTTTGCCGGTGCTGTCGCAGCAGGACTGGGCCCCGGTGTGGTTGTCCGCACCGGCGCAGCCGAAGACGACGGTGGCAATGCTGCAACCTCTGTTGAAGCGGATTGGGTAGATTGAGCCGTACTTGGCTGGGGCTGGGGCGGTGCCGCAGTGGGATCCGGCGCGGGTGTTCTAGCCGTGCCCTGCGGCAACGAAGAACCTGCAACGGCAGACGACTCGCTTGAAGAGGCCGGCGCAGACAATGAGGTGTCGGATCGCGAGGTCGTTTCCGTTGCGGCGACAGCCGACGTTGCCGCGGCCGACGTCGCGGCAGTGGCCGACGCCACGCCCGTTGTTGTTCTCGCTGATGTTGTTGCCGGACTTTCGTTTGTAGCGGCGGCGCTGGCTGTGGGCTGAGCCGAACCTGGGCCGCTGGTGCTCTCGGGTTGTGCTACGCCAAGTGCAAAGGCGATGACGGCGGCGGACGCCGTGCCGGCAGCTGTGACGGCAAGCGCAGCCGGCAGATAGTTGCGCGGCGGCGCGGCCTGCTCCGTTGTGCTGTCGGTGGCGATAAGTGCTGTCGCTGCCGTTTGCTTGGCAGGATCAATCCACAGGCGACTGGGCTGGGCTTGCGGCCGCGGCTCGTGCGCTTCAATTTCCTGCGACAGGCGCTGCAGCGTGTCCAGCGCGCGCCGTACCTCTGCGATTTTTTCTTCGCGGACGCCGGCTTCGGCCATCGTTGGAACCCCCATCACCGAGACAGAACGATCTAAAGCTCTTGTGCCGCGAAATTCATAGATGCAAATTGTTACGTTGTCATTATGCTGATGAGATCAATTAATGCATGCGCTCCTGCGGACGATCATAACCACCATCTTGTCGCAAAAACGGCTTACTCGGGCACGATTGGTGGTCACGAGTGTTGCAGGCTGTCCGAAAGCATTTCATACAGGGTTGCAGACCGTCGACGATGGGTCAGAGCGATGGATCGTAGACGGTAATTTGTACTGGAACTGGTATGGCGTAACAGGACATTGCCGGTGACGGGCGAACATGTGTCGCCGATGAGTGCCGGGGGGATCATCGCGTTGGAAAGCGTACCGCATGCCAAGAGCCCGCTTGCGAACGGGCCCGAGGTCAATTCATTTGGTCGCGGCCCTGCCGTGCCGCGGCGGCTCGGAGCGGTCGGTGTCGACAAGATCGCAGCGACCCTTGAAGACAAGCGACAAAGGCTTATCGATTGCGCTGTGCGCATGCACGAGGGCCTGCCGATCTCAGCGCAGCCGTTCGTTTCAGATCTGCGCGACGTGCTCGATCGCCTGTCCTGCCGAATTGGGATTATCGGTCAGGTCAAAGCAGGAAAAAGCACCTTTATCAATGCGTTCGTGCAGCGGCCGGATTTGTTGCCCACCAACATCAACCCGTGGACGACGGCAATCACGAACCTGAATTTCGGATGTCATCGCACGCCGGAAAATCTGGGTGCTCGAGTTGAGTTCTTTGACCCGAATGAGTGGGATAGAATCTGGAATGCCGACGGTCGGTTGCGCGAGCTGACGGAGCGGTTCGTGCCGGGCTTCGAGTCCGAACTTCTCAAGCGGCATGTCGTCGAGATGCGGCGCCGGACGGAGCAGCGTCTCGGAACATCGTTGCATGAGCTGCTGGGCGGCACACACGAGTTCACCGATGTCACCCCCGCCATGCTGGAGCAATACGTCTGCTCCGGTCAGCCGGTTGATATCGACCCGACCGCGCCGCAGGCGACGCAGTATTCCGATATCGTACGGTCGGCTGACATCTATTTCGACATGGATGGGCCGTGTTTCCCGACCGTCATCATGGATACGCCAGGGACCAACGACCCATTCCTTGTTCGCGACGAGATCACCCGGCGCGCACTGGATGCCGCGGACATTCATATCGTTGTGCTGATCGCGCGTCAGGCGCTGTCGAGTTCGGATGTCGCGCTGCTACGTATTCTTCATGGTTTGCATAAGGAGCGTGTGGTCGTCTTCATCAACCGGATTGATGAACTCGGCGACGTCGTTCAGGACGCACCGCAAGTCATCGACTATGTCCGACAAGGATTGCGGCGCGAGTTTCCCGGCGTCGAGATTCCGGTGATTGCCGGCAGCGCGCTATGGGCACAGACGGCGCTCGTCGGCACGGATCTTGAAATTCAGAAGGTGCTGGCCTCAAGTGCACGCGCCTATGCCGCGAACGTGGCGCAGGTGGATCTCAACACTTCGAGCGAAGGGGCGCCGGTCAGCCAGCGGCTGACCGAGACTCTCAGCCTATGCTCAGGTTTGCCGGAACTCACCCGCGTCGTGTCATCCATGGCTATGGAGAGTCATGCGAGTTCCGTGCTGGCCCAGGTTGCCAGCTCGTTGACCGAGGTCGCGGACATTAGCGTGCGCAGTGCCAAGCACGAGATCGAGAAGCTGGCGACGTCTCTCGAAAGTGAGGTGCATTACGCGGAATCGGTCGACAGCGAATTGAATTTCATTCGGGAGCGTGTTGAGCAGACTGAGAAACTGCTGACGGCGCTGAATACCTTCATCATCGACGTCCAGGCGCGGGCTGAGCAGGTGGCTGCGGACCGGACAGAAACGCTTGAAGATGCGCTTCGTGGCCATGTTCGGGACTTTGCGGAAAGCGAAGGTCGTCAGTTGCGGCAGGCGATGCTAGCAGACGGCAGAGGCAACCTTTGGCAAAGTGACACAGGAGATATTCGCCGCCTTTTGGAAGCGACCGTGATAACGGAATTCCGCCGCGCCGAACAAGACCTCTGGCATTTATACACCAGTGTTATTCCGAAGCTTCACGAGTTGATTGATCAGTTTGCTGCAACGGCAATTGATCATCGCCCGCCGCCCATGGCACGGATCGAAGGGCGGACACCCTCTATTGGTGCCCTTAGTCGGTTTGTCTCACTCGATCTCAGCGAGCCGTTCTGGCGCCGCTGGTGGGCAAGCTCAAAGCGGCCCGAGGAGCGGGAAGCAGAGCTTCGGATGCTCATTCGTGAAGAGTTTTATGAAGTCGTAAATACATTGACTGTCGCAACACAAGAACAGCTGGCTGAGGTCCGCAGCCGGGTTCTTGAGGACATTACGAGGAATTTCGTCCTTATCGCTGAAGCGTTACAAGAGCGCAGCGAAAAAACTCTGGCCAGAATGAAAGAACTACAAGACGAGAAATCGGCAATCGGCGATGATGTCGTTCGTGAGGAGCGCATTAAACGGCGCAGCGAACTCTCAAAACAGATATTCGCGATTGAACCGGTCTTGTCTGAGCTCAATGACCTGCGCGAAAGTTGGCCGCGTCGTAAGATGTCATCGCCGTAGTTCGATTTGGGGTGGCCAAGTGATGTCGCCGAGGCGCGTGCATTCTGCTGTTGCCGCTTGTGGTCTGATTGTGTTGGCTGCGGTCGGTCTGTTTGCCGGGTTTTCGTTTTACCCGATCGTCAGCGACCTTGCTGTTGCTGGTTCCGGCGATCTCTTCGGGCGCTCGGCGACGACACTTATTGCCGAGAGCCGCGTCGGCGATGACAGATTGAATTTTGGCGCCGCATCCGCGATCGATCCAGGTTCAGGCTCCGCAGTTGATGCACCACTAGGGTCCACGTCACCGCGAGATATGCCGACGTCACCATCCATTCCTCTGATGCACCGTCCCTTGGTGCCGGAGGTCTGGCTTCATGATGCCAACATCGCGCTGATCGGCATTGTGGGCGTCGTGGCGATCTCGCTGGTCGGCGGGTTGATCGCGGCCATCGGATCCGTGCGTTGGCTTCCGCCACCAGCGAAAGCCTCCAGTGCGCGCGCGTCGCTGCCGGAGGATCTGAATGACCGTCAGGCCTGTTTGATCCTTGTTGAGCAATCCGCATCGCTCTGGCGGGGCGCAGAGGCTTCGGTTCTCCGGCTGGATCAGGCCGCACCCATCCGGGCGCTGCTGCTTGGTGAATTGCGCAAAGTGGAGCAAAGGCTGTCGCGGGATGTGAACACCAGTACGATGAGGGGTGGTGCGCTGACCACGCGGCAGGCCACCGATTATTGGAAAGTGCTCCGTCAGCGCCTTCGCGGCACGGCACGTGATCTAGAGAGGATACTGGCGACGGCCGAAGCCGCCATCGAGACGCTTGGAGATCACCTGGGGCATGAGCCAAAGATGCCGCGCACACGCGAAGAGGCTTTGCTCGTTCTTGGTGCGAGTCAGGGCGCCGACGATCAGGTTCTTAGCCGTCTCGTTCGCGCCCTACGCCAGTGCTGGCACCCCGATCTTGCGCAAACGGAGGCCGATCGAAGTTATCGACATGCTCGGCTTGCGCAAATCAATGTAGCTTATGATGTTCTCACCGGGCGCAGATCGGAAGGTTAGGCCGCTTGCGGCTGCCTCCGATGCCGGCCTTAATCCTTTGGCCTGCGAGCGCACACAGCACGGGCACGGCGTGCGCCTAAGCACTTCTTGGTTGTTTGCGCTTTAGATGGATAATGTTGTTTTTGGCGGCCAGCAAACATGGCCCGATCCGATGTCCGTCAGGCGATGGCGTTATCTAACTGGAATCAGGAATAAATTCTGGCCGATGGAATTTCAGATGCGCCATCGTTCTGATCGATTCATCTTATAATACACTTCGGGCGATACACGTATGAGTGGCATGTTGCTTGCCCGCAAAATGGTCGTTAAGTTCCTGCGTCGAGGGTGGGAGCGTTGAGGCAGAATGATGCGCGTTTTTTCCATAACTACACGGAACGTCCGTACTGACAGTGCTGCGCCAGGTTCGCGCAAAAGCTCTGTTGGCCGGGCTCTTTTCGCTCGCGGCCTTGCCGTATGTCTGGGTTTGCTCGCGCTCAGCGCGAGTGCTGTGACAGCAAGTGCTCAGACGTGTGGCGATGAATACACGATCAAGGAGGGTGAAACCCTCGGAGAGATTGCTGCTCGGACGTACGGTGATCCGAGCAAATGGACGGTGATCTTCTACGCAAACCAGGATCGGCTTGGGAACAACGCCAGCCTTCTGGTGCCAGGCGCGGCGTTGCGCTTGCCCTGCATCGGGCGTCCGCAAGCGAGCCAGCCTCCTGTCCAAGCAGCACCGGCGCCGACACGTGAAGCTGCACCGGCACCGGCAGCTCCAGCGCGAACCGCAAGCAACAATCGTCGTGTCATCGTATCTTCGATGTTGCGGCGCATCGAGTTTCTGACTGCGGATGGATATGCGCCCTACACCGGCCGGGAGCTTGAGGGCGGCGGTATGCTGACCCAGGTCCTCTCGTCTGCGCTCGACATCATCAAGGATGACTCCAAGGGCAAGCTGCAATACGGGATTTCTTGGGTCAACGACTGGTCTGCCCACTTGAACCCCTTGTTGGTCAGCCGTGCATTCGATCTCGGTTTTCCGTGGGTGAAGCCGGATTGTACCGCAGCGCTCAACATGGATAAGGAAACGCAGTTTCGGTGTCAGCGCCTGTTCTTCTCCGAGCCGCTGTACGAGATCATCACGCGTATCTTCGTGCTGAAGGACTCGCCGATGAACTCGCTCGATCCGGATCAGCTTCAAGGGCGCTCTCTTTGCCGGCCGAATGGCTATTCCACGCAAATGTTGGATGCCGGTGGGCGCAATCTGCTGAAGGACGGCAAAGTCACGTTGATCCGGCCGGCCACCATCGACGAGTGTTTCCGCCTGTTGGTTCAAGGGACTGTTGACGGTGTGGCTATGACCGAAATGGTCGGACTTGCCAGTGCCGTATCGCTCGGCATGAAAGACCAGATCCGGTCAATCGATGAGCCGTTGGCGCTGGATACGCTGCATGTGGTCGTCTCAAAGACCCATCCCTTCGCGCGGACCATGCTGTACTATGTGAATGCCGGGTTGCAGCGATTGAAGTCGTCCGGTGAGTTCGAGCGGATTGTGGAACGCCACCTGCAGCGGTTCTGGAAAACGCAGCAGGCGTTACCGAGCCCTGCGATTGCAGATGCGCCGGCAACCTCAAGTACTCCGGCTGCTTCGACCGCGTCGCCTACGGCACCAGCGCCGCAACCGGCGGCTCCGGCAGCCTCGGACTCGTCGACGACCACTACAGGTTCGACGCCGACTGCAAATCCAGGCACGTCTAACTAAGGACGTTGGGCGGCAGGTCGCTCGCTTATTGAGCTCATACGCGTCGGCATTGTTTCAAATGTCGGCGCGTTTTGCATTGGTACTCACGGACAAGGCGGACGGCCTTATCGGCACTTGTTGTTTATCGCTCACGGGCTGTTCCGGCCTTTGGCCGGGCCCTGCGCGAGCGCGGCGCAACGCGCCGGGCCGCGGTCGCGGCCTGGGGTGCCAGACGGCTGGCCCGCGCTGGTTGTTTATCGCTCACGGCTTTTCCAGCCTGAAGTCGTCCTTGCAGGATAGCCAGCGCTCGAGCCGCGAGCCTGCGAGCGTGCGAACAGCGCAAACAAAAGACTCGCGAACAGCGCAATCAAAGACGTGAAGCTGACTTGGCGCGACAAGCTTTGGCATCCAGCCGGTCCATCGTCTCAGCCGATGTTCGTTTCAGTGATTTTTCAACCTTGAGCACGGCTGCCTGCCATGCGCGTCCAGTTCGTGTGTCATAATCCTTATAAAAATCACGAGAAGCGCTTCACATCATCAATCGATCCTGCTAGATGATCGCCTCTCGTGCAGCGCACCATCACTGAATGCGCTGTCGCCCGTCTCCCGACCATATCGAACAACTGGCACCGAAAAAGATTGGTGCCCAATCGACGAGGCGGTTTGCAGTGGTGACGCGGGGTGGAGCAGCCCGGTAGCTCGTCAGGCTCATAACCTGAAGGTCGTAGGTTCAAATCCTACCCCCGCAACCATCGAGACAGACTCCCCAAGAAAACGAAATCTATCCCGGTTGGTGTGCGTCCCCGCAACCATTGGTACAGACTCGCTGGAAGAACCGCCTTTGGGTGGTTTTTTCTTTTGAGATGCAAGGCTTAGGATGCCTGCAAGGTCACCATGCAGATCGATCGTGACAGGCGCTGGTGCATCGCCCGGAGCTGGGTTCACAACAATCTTGTCAACGAGAGAACGGATAATTTGCGCTGCTTCGTGACGGTGCCTTTCATCGTTCAGCGCCTCATGCAGGCGGGAAATCTCCCGCTGATAGATCTTCGCCATGTTGGGATGCAGAAGCGTCGGCGGCTCTTCAGTAGACGCGATTAAGCTCTTCAGTTCCTTCTGGCGAGTATCAATCTCCCACATACGGTCTTTCACCTGCGCAGGCGGCATCCCGGCAGCGATGGCGTCAATCAGTCGGTCCATCTCTTTCGTAATCTTGGACAACTCAGCCTTGTAGGCAGTCAAAGTGCCGCTTGCTTCGATGCGAAGCTTGTTCATATGACGAGTGTATTCATCGCAAAAGTGACTGAACAGCGCTGGGTCCATGAGATGATACTTCAACCCGTCCAGAATGGTGGTTTCCAGCACATCGTTGCGGATGGTACGCCGATTGTCGCATGTACCCTTATTGCGTGAACTGGAGCATCCAATCCGTTCGCTACTTACTTTGGACATACCTCCACCACACACGCCGCAACGCATGAGGCCGGAGAACAAATGCGCAGGACGCTTCAGCTTGCCAAGATTGCTTGTATCCCAATCCGCCTTGCGTGAACGTTGGTGAGCTTTGACGGAATGCCACAATTCGTCATCAATGATGCGCATGTCCGGTACATCTTGAATGATCCATTCTGTTTCCGGATTAAGACGGGAGATACGCTTGCCGGTTTCAGGATCTTTGATGTAGCGCAGCCGATTCCAAACCAGACGACCGACATACAACTCGTTGTTCAGGATACCCGTGCCGCGCTGGGGATTGCCGTAGATCGTAGATGCTCCCCAGCCTTTGCCTGACGGACCGGTAACACCCTCAGCATTCAGCGATGCTGCGATGGCCCGCGGCGAACGCCCGGACAAGTACTCTTCAAAAATCCGCTGTACGATGTGGGCTTGCGCTTTATTGATTGTGCGATCGCCGCGGATGGGCTCTCCATCAGAGCCAACCTTCCGCACAACATCGTAACCGTAGCAATTGCCGCCACCCGATTTTCCGGCCTCAACGCGGCCCCGCAATCCCCGGCGCGTCTTGTTCGCCAGATCTTTGAGGAACAGGGCATTCATCGTGCCCTTCAGGCCGATGTGAAGATCGGAGACTTCGCCTTCGGACAGTGTGATGATTTGTACATCGCCAAAACGCATGCGCTTGTAGAATGCAGCGATGTCAGCTTGATCGCGCGATAAACGGTCGAGAGCCTCAGCCAGCACAATTTCGAATTTTCCTGCGAGCGCATCTTGCATGAGACGCTGCATGCCAGCGCGCAGCATGGATGCACCGGATGTCGCGTGATCTTTATACTGTCCGCTGATTGACCAACCTTCGCTTGCGGCGCGCTCACGGCAAAGCCGGAACTGATCCTCAATGGATGCATCACGCTGTTGGTCGGTAGAGTAACGGGCGTAGATAGCGACTCTTGTCATCTCAACTCTTTTCGTCGTTGTCGTTGGCAGCCTTCTTCTCAAGCAGAGCTTCAAAATTCCGTTCTGCGGCCTGCCGTGCCAAGAGCTTCACGAGCGCTAATACATGCTCGTTGAGACGCTCTTTCTCACCACGATGTGAGTTGTATGATGGCTTATCGCTTTGAAAATCCTTCTGCAAACTCGCCTCCATCTTACCAAAGCCAGCCAGAATAAAGCAAGAACATTTGGTTTCCTGAGGGAATCCGGGCATCGGCCTTTGCGTAAAAGGTAGCCGCACAACCTGCCGAAACTGGGTGAAAGATTGTAAGGCGAGCGGTGGGCTTCTTCTTGTCCGCCCACGACAGTTTAAAGGGTGGTTTTCGGAGCCTGCCCGTCGCTAGAGCCCATCAAAGCCGTCAAGGTGGCTGCGGTGTCATACCCCCGACCAGCGGGAAGCGGGGTTGACACGAGAAGCAGACAGCTTGCGGCATGATGGAAGGCTCAAGACGGACACGGCGGGAACCACAAACTGGAGGTGGTTTTTGGTGGATCCCCGAGCATCGGGCTTTTCTGATGCCGCTCATCAATCTTCTTGTCCATCGCGGCCCGCGTCAGGGATCAAAGCCCAACGGGCCGAGACAAGCACAGCGCAGGCTCGGCTTCAGCAAGAGCCCGGCCCGAGCAGCGGGAGGGAGACGCTTGCAAGTAAAATACGTTGTGGGCAAATCAAACCTCATCCTGTCGAAATGTGCATCCATTGTGTACAC
>JBCCOV010000186.1:0-9894 GCA_039039985.1 Pseudomonadota bacterium
ATCACCGAGCAACACGACATGGGTCTCTTCACGGATGGCGACATTCGCGGTGCGTTTGTTGATGCCGGACTGAGCGTCACGTTTGACGCGGACGGCTTGATGGGACGGGGCCTTTACGTCGGAACCAAGCCTGAGGCCCTCGATGGCTGATGGCGCGCCATGCCTCAAGCCGACTTCGGCATGGCATGCCCAGTGGTATCGGAATCGTAGATACGGAAGCAATTCCCGCCGCTGGCCTTGGCGTGATATAGTGCCGTGTCGGCACGCCGGATCGTTTCGCGATCACACGACTCGATAAACGCAATGCCAACGCTCGCGCCGACACGCGTTGTCGCCGAGCGAATATCGATGTCTCTGGAAATCGCTTCAATAATGCGCGCAGCCAGTCGCTCGGCATCGCCCTCGGCCATCGCCTGACAGGATTGCAACACGGCAAACTCATCACCGCCCAGTCGCGCGACAATGTCGACCGTGCGCACGCTTTCCTTCAAACGCTCAGCAACTTCCTGCAAGACCGCATCACCTGCGGGGTGTCCAAGCGTGTCGTTGACTTGCTTGAAGAGATCCAGATCAACCATATGCAAGGCGTATTCGCCGATGCCGCGGTTCTCCCGTTCGATCGTCGCTTTCAGTTCCGACCAGAAGTAGGCGCGGTTCCGGAGACCTGTCAGGGTGTCGTGGCTCGCCATGTACTGCAGCTGCTCGCGCGCAACTTCACGCTCGGTCACGTCTTGATGGGTGCCCACCCATCCGCCGCATGGCAACGGACGATGGGCAACGCTGATCCTGCGCCCATCCTCGAGAACATCAATGCGCGTATGGGGCTGTTGACGGTCAACCAAGTCGACAACAGCCTGAACCCGCTCGGCAATCGCGCACGCGTCGGTTCCAGACTCCCGAAACCGGCGTTCCAGGACATCGCGAAAGTGCGCACCTTTGTAGGCCGTTTCTGGCGGGATCGCATACAGATCGCGAAACGTTGCATTCGCGACAATCAACTCTTTGGATGCGTTAAACATCACCAGGCCAACCGGCATGTTATCGGCAGCGGCTTGCAGCAAATCACTGTCGTTTTCGTGCTGCCGGGCCCAACCAAACCGCGTGAACGCACGCGCGAGTTTTCGGACGCTCACCCGAAACCATACGCAAACCCTACGCCCAGCTCTTGAGAACGCGCGGCCGCATGTGGCGAAGACGTGTTTGAGCATGGCACATCTCAACAGACATGAAACAGGCTTGCAGTTTCCCACACCGTCGTTAACACGGGCTTTAATAACTCAGTCGTCTTGCCAACATTGTATTGCAACCGATCGCCCTGCGGTTCAATGCGCCGACCGCATCGCCTACTCGGTTGTTCCGAAATCGCTTTGGACTTTGTTGACACTCATGAAACAGCGCGCGCGGGCAAACGATCATCCGGGCGCCATCCCGGCCCGAACAGACAGAGTGCCTGCCCGACGCCCATGAAAACCAGACCAACGGCAACGCCCACGAACATGCTGGACAGGTCCCACTTCTGGGCAATCGCGATCGACCCGACAATCGCAATCAACGCAAAGCGCGATGTGCTGACCGTCACCGGCAGAACCAGTCGCCCGGTTCCCTGGCTCGCAAAGTAAAGCGCCTGACCACCCCCGAATATCCCGTAGAACGGTGCCGCAATCGCGAGATAGAGTGCGCCAATGGCGTAGGCGTCCGGATCTGCCGTAAATCGATCAAGCCACACCCCCGGCAACGCGGTAACCGTAAATCCGATCATGCCGGTCATACACATCGCAATCCCGGCGCCGGCCCATGCGATGCGCCGCGCGCGCGCGAACTGGCCGGCACCGAAGTTCGCACCCACCGACGCCGTCAGCGCGCCGCCAATTCCAAACACGATCGGAACCAGCATCAATTCCAGTCGCCCGCCGAGCCCATATCCGGCGAGCGCCGCAGTGCCGTACGTCCCAACCAACGCCGTGACGACCACCACTGTGCCGGCCAATGCTGCGCTATGGACAAGCCCAATCGCTCCGACACTCATAATGTCCGCGAACGGGCGCAACCGTAGGCCGCCAAATCGCAATTGCACGCCGGCGCCGCTGCCAAAGAGATGCACGGCCATGTACGCAACAGCCAACCCCTGACACAACACCATAGCAATTGCCGGCCCCATGATGCCAAACGACGGAACGGGGCCGAAACCGAGCGTAAGGACACCGGACAGTCCAACTTGCAAGAGGCTTGTTGCGATGATGGCGCGCACAGGCGTGGCGATGTCGCCCGTCCCGCGGAGGATCGCAGCCAACACGTAGAACAGCCACGTAACAATTACTCCGCCGAACGCAATCTGCGCATAGCGCACGGCACCGTTGAGAACATCGCCAGATCCGCCCAGCAGCGCAAAGACCGTCGCTGGCAAGAGACCCAGAACAATAACAAACGGGAGCGCCATCCCGCAGGCCACAACGACGGCGTGCCAAGCTAACACGTTGGCATGTTCGCGATCGCCCGCACCAAGTGCGCGAGCGACGGCCGAGGTCACGGCACCGCCGATTGCGCCACCGGCCATCATCTGGGTCAGCGTCTGGAACGGAAATACGAGCGCCAAGCTGGCCAGCGCGGCCGTGCCGAGAAACCCGACAAACAAAGCGTCAGCAACCGTCACCGCAGTCAGGATGACGGTCGCTGTCACATTCGGAGCCGCAAGTCGCCATAAGAGACTTGGGATCGGCGCATTCAGCAGCAGATCCATATGCCGAGACTTGGCTTCAGTCATCGTTGCTCGAGGGCTTGGAAACGGAGGGACACTCGGCAAAGTAACATAGGCCGAACGTGTAAGACAGGTTTGCGCCGACCATCGCTGCCGTCGTCCCAATCGACCGAAAACACTGGCATCTCTCGCTGAGCTTCGACCCATGACGCCATTCCGCGGCACGCCACCTGGGCGTGAATTTTGTGAATGTGCACTGTTCATGCTAAGCATGGGTCATTCAACATGCGACGTGACCCAAGCTCCTGCCGCAACTGTGCGCAGCTGAGAATGTCATGCGGCGCGCCTGTTGAACGTGAGGTGCCTGGACCTGCGCTTGCTGCGCACTGGACCGACGGTGCCAAAACCTGAGTTGCCGAGGCGGAGGAAGCGGGATGGTTGCCGATGTGGCGTTTGACGAGATCAACGAAGCCAAAGCCAATATGGATGGCATCTACGATCAACCGGATCCCCGCGCGTACTTCCGCGAACTCAAGAAACTCGAATACGAGATACCAGGCGCAGCAAAGCCCATCATCCAGCGCTTGATCAAGCACATGCATGCGGATACGGACGGGCCGTTCCACGTCCTTGACGTTGGCGCGTCCTATGGCATCAACGCGGCGCTCATCAAGTACGATCTCACGTTGTCCGAGCTCTATGCCCATTGGGGCCAAAAGGTCCTGCAAGACGTGCCGACACAGGACATCATCGAAAACGATCGCGGCTTTTTCAACGATCTCGATGTCGCCGAAAATGTCGAGGTCATTGGCCTCGACGTCGCCGAAAATGCAGTGACCTTCGGAACCGAAGTGGGTTTGCTCAGCGACGCGCTCTCGGTCAATCTCGAGACCGAAACGTTGCCGTCTGCGGCCGCCAGAGAGTTGGCAACGGTTGACTTGGTGATGTCGACAGGATGCGTGGGCTACGTTACGGAAAAGACGTTTGAAAAGCTCATGCCGGTTGTGTCTTCCGGCCGTCAGCCCTGGCTTGCAAATTTTGTACTGCGCCTTTTTCCGTTTGATACGATTGCGGACAGCCTCGCACAACGCGGCTACGTCACAGAAAAGCTGATTGGACAAACGTTCGTGCAGCGCAACTTCGCATCAGCTGAAGAGCAGGAGCAGGTCCTCCATCTCCTCCAGGAGCGTGGCCTCGATACCGAAGGCAAGGAAGACGAGGGTCATTATCTGGCGGAGTTCTACCTCTCCCGACCGTTGCGCGACATCGAAGAGATGCCGATCGAACATCTGCTCGCCGCTTAAACTTTTTGAGGCATCTAACATACTGCAGGAATGTGCGACGCGTATCGCGCATTCCTTCATACGCCCGCTCTATGCTGGGGCTTATGCTGGTGATCCGAAAGTCGCACTGGCTATAGAACGTGTTCTGCGGTCGTTTTAGCCGCATTGGCAAACAAGAACCCGCCAAACAGTTCCCGTATGCGCATCTAGATCGTTTCAGGTTTAGCTGGAACCCATTCTTTCGGTCTTATTGGCCGGCTACCCAACGGGACGATGTCATGGGTGGCCAGCCAAGTTGAATCGAACGTGGGGTGTGGGCCGGCGACGTGAGTCCACCTATGGCGGACACGATCTCGTCGCCAGACACGCAGCGGTGAAACAAGAGGCTGGAGACGATTATGTTCAGTTTGATTGCCGGAGCGGTCTTTGCCTTGTTATCCGCCGTCTTCTTTTTTCTATTTGCAACATCCAAGGTCTTTATCTTCACCGATCCCATAACAGCTGGCGTTTGTATTCTGACCTTGAATACCCTCGCGATAGCGAACTTCACCAGATGGCAAATCCAGCGCGCGATTACACAGTCGGACAGTCTGAAGTCAGACTACAACGTTTGGGGTGTGGTCAATAACATTGCCGGCGTTCTGGCGGTCGGCACGTTCGTTTGGGAGTACGGGCTCAAGGACGCGGTCGGACAATAAGTAACACCTGAGCAAATACCGATACGATCTCTGGTTAGCCCGTCGCGTCTTCAGCAGCGACGCACGGCCAAGTTGATGCCCTTCAAGCCCAGCGGCGTTTGCAGATCAACATCGGCCGCAGCTTTGCACAATCCCTCTTTCATTTTGATCTTCAAAGCTGCACCAAACGCGCTGTACTCGGGGGTGCCAACCCGCATGAACACATCGATATCGCGGATCGACGCCTTACCAGCGACCGTGCCGCTGACGCCGTAGTTGCTGATTTTCCACTTACCATTTGCGCGGCCATCAGCAATAACGAAGCTTGCGACAGCGTCGATCTCCGTTCCGGTCGACGCACATTTGAGCTGAATGGCACCAGAGCTTGGCCCGGACGGACAGCCGACATTGAAAATGCAGCGCGCACGCTCACGCGGCTGGTGGACGAAGTTGAACCAACCAAATCCGGTCCAACGGCCCTTGACCTTTGAGCAGACAAACTGGTCGCCGGGTTCGGCCGCGTATGACGGCGGCGCCGTCAGACCAAACCCAACGACGACACCAGCCAGCAACGTAACAATCTTTTTCATGAATTCACCGGATCTGCTACCGGACCGCCGAATCGCAGCGGCCTCCCCCCAAAACAGTCAGCGCTCTATTAAGTGGTTTGTGCGCCAGTTTGACGGCGCAATCATGTCCGGCATCACAAGCCGGGCTGAGCATGCTGTGCCCTGCCTGAGGCGACGGTCCGACTTTGAAGCACAGCTGAAAGCGTGTTGGTCTTGCGATTACCGCAGGCGCTACTGGCCGCAGCGCACGTCATCAACAACCATTCCGACAAGGAGAACACCAGCAATCTTGGCCACTTCCACCATTCCGCTTGCTGTGATCTTGACGCCCGGCTTGCAGAACGACAACGCGACGGGATACTGGCCGTTCGCCCCCTTCAGCGGATCCATGGACAGCGTTCCAACCTCGCAAGGGCTTTCGTTCTTGATATAGATCGCGTCGATATCCAAAGCAGGCCGATCGACCACGCCGTTGACGGTCAAGATAGCCCGGTCTCTGCAGTACTGCGCATGCGACGGCTCGCTCGGAACAAGCATGCCGACGGCCAACATCGTCAGCATCCACAATCTCGCGACAGCTCGTGTTGACATGGTATGCGCCGTCTCCGCAAACAAATCAGAACACATTGGAAATGGTGAATGAATTCGGGATTTCCGATGCGCAGTGCGGCGCGCAATGCTGGGCCTGTGAAGCTGGCTGCGTTGAGATGGCTAACAGCGATTGCCCACACAATTTAACGTATCGACATTGCACCTCTGGACCAGGGCAACAGCCAGCGCGATATGTTGGCCGTGACGTTATCGGAAACAGGAGGACCGGACAGGGTTGGCCGAAACTGCGATGACAGCCAAGAGGATTGCCGACATTCGGGTGGCCGCTCTCGCACAGCTCAAGGGCGACGCCGACCAACTCGAACATATGCAATCGAACGATATCATCGATCGCAGATCCCGATTGATGCGCGTTGGCATTGGCACGACGATTGTCATTGCGCTGTCCGGATGGCTGCTACACGACAACATCGGTCTGCTTGTCGCGGTGCTGCTCGTTATCACCTGGGGCGCTGCATTCGTATACTTTTTGCTCGCGGATGATCGCCACTTCGACGCCCCAGGTCAGATCCGCGATCGGATACTGGATGCCGTTTGCGCCGTCGTCGGGCACCTCTCCTACACCCACTCTGCTGACGGATTTGATCTGGCACCGTTTCGAGCGACCTATCTCATCCGTTCCGCTACCGACATAGACGACACAGACCAGGCGCAGGTGCTGCGCGACGCACACATTGCCGGAGTTCATCGCGGCTTTCAGTTTGAAGCAGCCGGCACGCGCGTCTACCAAGGCGCTGGCAAACACCGCATGATCGACTTTGACGGTGTGCTCCTCAAAGTTCTATGCCCGCGGCAAACAACGGATCGCGTCTCAGTACTCAAAAACCATGGCGCACTCTCTCACGGCATCGCCGCGCCATTCATCGACATGCCCCGTATTACGTTCGGCGATGCCGCGTTCTCGGCTCAGTACGCCGTCTATGCGGACCATGCAGCTGACGCCGGGGCTCTGATCTCCCCAGGGGTCGTGCACGCCCTCCAACGTATGAAAACGCTGGCTGGCCACGCAGATATAATGATTGCATGGCACAACACCGAGCTATTGCTCGCCATCGAAAAAAGCCAACCGTTTCTCTCTGCATCAACGCCAAACGGTCGTGCGTTCGACCTCGATAAGACAATCGTTGCAGCTGTGGAAACGGTCACACTGTTGCATCGCATTATCGACGCCCTTGCCACAGCGGACGGCCCCCTCCCGTCGCAGCAGACGTAGCGGTGTTTTCCGCGCACGATTTAACGCCGTGCTGGATTGCTCCAGGTGGCCGACCACGTTGAGCAGAGCTGGTGTCTCGGCCGGCAAGGTAATTCCGACTATGGCTGAAACGCTCTAGCGTTCATACAGGTACACAATGCGGTTGAGCGATTTCAGCAACGGCTCGTTCTCCGTCGCAACCCGTTTTAATCCCTCGAGCGTTGGGGCTCCCCCGTTCACGGCCTGAAGGATCGGGCCAGAAAATCGCGTCCAGATCCTGGTGACAGTCTCGTACTCTTCTATGAGCGCACGGCGCTGCGGCGCATCGAGCTTTAGCGATGACAACCCACTGAGCAACTCCAGCTTGGAGCTGTTAAATAACGCAACGGTACCGCGGATAAAGGCATAGTTCACAGCGCGATCAATGCCGGCATAGATCAGACAGTACTCTTTCGTCATCCGCTGCGACAGCATGCGTTGCCGCCCCGAAACGTTGATCGCATTCGCAAGCCCCGGATCGTAAGCTCGGGTCTTGCCAACATTTTCCATTAGAGCAACCGCATAATCCATCTCATTCAAAATCGGTATGCTTTTTCGCGCTAAATCCGTCATAGCGCCAAGGCCACTTGGCAACTCAGGGCTTTTGATAAAGTTCTGAATCTCCATATCATAGCCGGACCATAAGCCTTGAACGATCTCCAGTTGCTTTTTCACGGTTGCATCAGTGGCCGGTGCGAGCTTCTGTGACGTTGATCCGCCATAAAGGCCATCCAGCGTTTCAGCGAACAGTGCAGCCGCAGCTGATAGTTGTTTTAAGTGATGATCTCTCTTGACATTCTGCAGGCTGACACAGGCACTCTTGGCGATCCGTTGCGACAACATGCGCTGACGGCCAGCCAGGTTTATACGCCGCCCTTCGTTACCAATCGAGATCTTTTCGTTGGCAACAACCGCTGGCGGCGCAGCCAAAAACAAGGCCCCAATCAGCCCCAGTCCCAAGCCGCGATGCATCGTCGTCTCCGCAATCCATAAAACCTTAGGTTGATATAATCTATTGAATTGGCGGAAACACGACAGAAATCTGCACAAAAGGGAGTTTTGCTGCACTCATAGCGTGCGGAGCCTAATTATATCTGATAGCTGATTTTCAGCAAGCAGCCTAGGTACTGACGAATAGATTTGCAGACTGATCAAACAGTATCCTGCAGACAGCCGTTACGCGCAGCCCGAAGTTCATTGTTGTTTGGGAGACGTCAAAGAAATCCAGTTAGAGAGAATACTGGCGAAACGCTCTAATTCTTTCGCACATGGCTCTCTTTATACTTTCCAGCACTCACATGTTGCGATGGCAATCCCGCGATCGATATTGATCGCACCGCAACATCGGAATGGTTTGGCCCGGCGACATAGCATATCAACTTACGCACGACGGGTTTATCGCTCACGGGCTATTCCTCGCTTCGCTCGGGCCCTCCATCGAGATGGTGGATACGCCATCTCGACATCTGAAATGCCCAACGCGGGTGTTGTTTATCGCTCACGGCTGTTCCTCGCTGCGCTCGGGCCTCCGCGGGGGCGGCGCAACGCGCCGGGCCGCGGTCGCGGCCTGGGGTGCCAGACGGCTAACCCGCGCTGGTTGTTTATCGCTCACGGGCTGTTCCTCGCTGCGCTCGGGCCCTCCGCGGGGGCGGCGCAACGCGCCGGGCCGCGTTCGCGGCCTGGGAACCGTGCTACCAGGATAGCCAGCGCTCGAGCCGCGAGCCTGCGAGCGTGCGAACAGCGCAATGAAAGACTCGCCTGCGAACAGCGCACGTGGCCAATCAGTTACCCGGTTAGTTCGTTTGCGTCCCGGAACTCGCGTCGCTGTTGAAGCCGAGGTCCGAGAACAGCGACGACAACGGCGCCGAACTGCTGACGTGCGGGTAGCTCTTCACAACCCGGACTTTGGCGCCGATCTTCGTAATGCTCGCCAGGTGCACGACGTGCTTGTTCATCATGCGGAAACAACCCGATGATGAGGCCCGCCCGATCGAACGCTTATTGTTGGTGCCGTGGATCCGGTAGATCGAACTGCCGAGATAAAGCGCCTTGGCTCCGAGCGGATTGATCACACCGCCTGATACGGTAATCGGTAGGCCCGGCTGACGGCGGCGCATTTCCGGCGGCGGCGTCCAGGATGGCCACGACTTGATACGGCTGACACGCTCGGTTCCGGTCCACGTGAAACCGGTGCGGCCGACGGAAATCGGATACATGTAGGCGCGCTGGCCGGGTAGCACGTAATAGAGCTTCCGCCCATTCGTATCGACAATGATCGTGCCGGGCTTTTCCGGTTTGGTGAGATAGGCAATCGACGGCTTCTCCGGTTTGATATCCGGCTTCGGCCCGCCCTTCATATACCGCGGATAGACTGTTCGGTACGCCTTGCGCCGCTCTTTGCGCTTGGCCTCGCGCTCGCGCTGCGCACGTTCGACATCGCTCTGAAACTGCGGCGCGCCGTTCACCCAACCGGTTTGCGCATGCGTTGCGGACGCCGCTCCGAATACACACACAATCACCAAAGAACAAAGCAATGCCGTCGGAGCCAATCGCATTATTCTCCCCCGTGCCAATATTCGCCAGAGATATCAACGAATCAGTCCTAATCCGACGTGCGTCTTACCGCAAGGGATGTAGGCCAGATGCGTTATGCCCGACCCTTGTTTCCACCACAAGCGTTGCGGAAATGTTGATGGAGTGAATCTTTAGATTGCGCTGTTCGCACGCTAGTCTTTGTTTGCGCTACCGCTCGCGACAAGCGCTCGCTACTTGAGCGCGTTTTAGTTTGCGCTGTTCGCACGCTCGCAGGCTCGCGGCTCGAGCGCGG
>JBCCOV010000187.1:0-9893 GCA_039039985.1 Pseudomonadota bacterium
ACGCGAGCCGAAACCGAGCCAGAAATCTTGAGCGACATGACGCGAGTGCCCTTACGAGCAGTCGTGGCTTCCAGCTCAGCAATACGCTCTTCCAGGTCTGCACAGCAGTTGCCGCCGAGGTCAGCAGCTTGGGCGCTAAGGCCACCCAGAGACGCGGCAGCCGCGAACATTGCGGCAGCGCTAATGGACTTGAGTCCCCCGTTCATACTCTTTCTCCACGCTACAGTGACGCAACGCACGCCACAAAGAGACAAAACCCGGAACGCCGGGAGTAGTGAGAGTGCGAAGCCTGCCGTTGAAGTGCGTTGCACTCTCAGCCCCGACTGGCTTCGATGAAATCTTTAGCGGGTTGGGGCCGCACGAAGCAATCACTCACCGTTCATTTGCGAATCGCTTTGCGGATCATGTGGCTTAGCCAACACAGAGTGCGCCGCAGGAATGCCTCATTCTGGGGTCGCTTCCGATCCACACAACCCCACGGCTTCGTGATCCACTCCATCTCCAAGGCTCAAAACTGCCAGTAAATCTGGGGTTTTTGCCGGTTTGCTCGCGTTAAGCTTATCGCTTCGCCGGTCAGTGCTTGTGAAACGAATCGAAATTAATCCTCAGAACAAATACTTGACCGCACTTCTCAACACCGCGCCTGACCTACGCATTATCCCTCGATCATTCTCACCGTAGGGGACTGACTTCGTCGGCCCACGCCTCCACCCGACCACCCACTTGAATTGCGGTTGGGTGGGTGCCAACTCAATCTAAACCGCCACGGGTGAAATGTGTGCGACGAAGCGGCTCGCGCGCTTTCCGCCATGGCCCTCGCCTCCTAAGATTGGCAGCGAATAGGAGGTGCGACGGTCATGAACGCTAAGACGTCCCGACCCGTGGATTGTGTGATCGCAGGCGCCGGACCGGCAGGTCTTACGGCCGCACTCTGCCTCGCGGAACATGGAGTAACCGTTCATATCGTGGGACCGCGTCCGCCGGCTGCATCGCATTCCGACGGGCGTACGGCGGCGGTCTTTCAAGATGGAATCGGGCTATTCCAACACCTCGATGCATGGCCGCATATGGCAACGCATGCCGCACCACTTTCCGCCATCCGCATGGTTGACATGAGCCAGCGCTTGCTCCGCGCGCCGCAAGTTCTTTTCGAAGCGCAGGAAACCGGCGTTGAGGCATTCGGCTACAATATCCCGAACACGGCCATTGTTGCCGGACTTGCGCTTGCGGCTGAACAGTGCGCGCAGATTGTCTGGCACGACACCACCATTCTGGGCTGCGACGTTGCCGAACATGCCGTAACGATGACGTGCGCTGACGGCCAACAGATTGTAGCACGCGTCGTTATCGCAGCGGACGGCCGCCGCTCTTTGGTGCGAGACGCCGCTGGACTCCCTGTCCGAACCTGGGATTACGATCAGGTTGCACTCACAAGCCAATTTGCACATGCCGCACCTCATAACGACGTCTCAACCGAGTTGCATTTCGAAGCCGGGCCATGCACGTCGGTCCCGCTTCCCGGCAATCGGTCCAGCCTGGTCTGGATGGAGCGTCCGCATGTCGCGCTGCGTCTCCTGGCGCATGACGCCTGCGATTTCGATCGCGTTTTGGCGCTCAGGTTTGCCGATTTCCTAGGCCCGTTAACAGACATCTCAGCGCCACACGCCGTCACGCTCAGGGGGCTGATCGCCCATCGATTTGGCGATCGCCGCGTCCTTCTGGTTGGAGAAGCCGCTCATGCGTTTCCGCCGATTGGCGCACAGGGCCTGAATCTCGGGCTGCGCGACGCGGCCGAAGCCGCCGGCTGCGTCCTCGACGCGCTCGAACGCAACTCAGACCCCGGTCACGCGAACGTGACACGCACCTACCACCGCAGGCGCTGGGCCGACATCACAGGCCGATCCACCGTTGTGAACAGCCTCAATCAGTCTCTTACGGGAGATAACCCGCTTCTTCCGCTGGTCCGTGGCGCCGGTCTTCACATCGTCAAGGCGTCATCCGCACTGCGTCGCAATCTCATCCGCCAGGGCATGACCGGCCTAGGCCGGCGTCCACGCCTGATGCCGGAAGGCATGAAAAGTGTGGAACACGGCGCGCGCCTTGCACCGAATCTGACATTCGCTTGATCCCCATAAGCGATTTCCTGCACGTGCGCTCTTAGCGCGCTTGTGCTGACGGCTGACCTCGTGCAGGAGCCGGGCAAAACCAACAACGACGGCACAAAGCGACAATCCGACCATGGCTGCACCGACCGTCGCCGAAAAATCGGCCGACACGACTCACTGGACAAGAGATCTACAGTTTCGTGCTGAGTACCTCGTACTCCAGACTGTTTTAGGATTTGTGCGCTTGTTCCCGCTCGACACGGCAGTCGCGCTTTCCGGGCGGGCATGGCGCGTACTGGCGCCGATCATTGCGAAAAAACGCCACGCACGGGCGCTGGCGAATGTGGCGATCGCATTTCCTGACAAGTCGGAGGCCGAACGCAAGGCGATCGTGCTCGCACATTGGGAAAACCTCGGCTTCGTCATGGCCGAGACCATGCAAATCGACCGCATTCTCGCTGACGCCGACCGAATCGACATCGCGAGTAACGGTGTCTTTATGCGTTACAAGAACAAACTCGGCCCGATCATTGGAATCTCACTCCACATGGGCAATTGGGAGCTGGCGATCTGGCCGCTGGTGGTCGCCGGCGCCAATCCGGCCGCGGTCTATCGATCCGTGAACAACCCCTACGTCGACAAGTTCCTGCGCGAACAGCGCCAAGACCTCTATCCCGGAGGCCTGTTCGGCCGCGGACGCGTTGAAGGCGACCACGGCGAAGCTCAGCGCACGGCCCGTGTCATTTCAGACTTCGTACGCAATGGCGGCAGGCTGGGGATGGTTTGCGACCTGTTCGATCGCACTGGCATTGCTGTGCCGTTCTTCGGTCAAGACGCGAAGACGCAGGCGATCGGTCCGATCATCGCGCGGCGCATCGGTTGCAGAATCTGGATGGCGCGCTGCCTGCGCGTGGGTAAGGAAAGTCGGTTTCGCATTCAGCTGAAGGAGCTCAAGGTGCCACGGACCGATAATCCGTCCGCAGACGTCCGCGAGATGACCGCAAGCATGCAGCAGCAGTTTGAGACATGGATTAGCGAAGCGCCCGAGCAGTGGATGTGGTCCAACCGCCGCTGGAGCTGATGTCGTCTCCCTGACATTGACGGCGGCGGCCCCTCCGGCTTTGTTGCACTGCGTCATCAACGGGAGGCTTGCCATGCCAGCGTCACGCACGCCCGCCAAATTCTACAGTCCGCTTGCCATTGGCGCCCCGGAGCCCAATCGCCGATCGCCGGCTAAAGTCGAGCGCATGATTCACTTCGTGCCGCCGCAAAATCACAAGATCCGCGCCCGTTTGCCGGACACGATTGGCCAGGTCGACGTCATCCTGGGCAACCTGGAAGACGCGGTCCCGGCATCTGAAAAAGACGCAGCCCGTGCCGCCTTTATCGAAGTCGCCACCACGCTCGAGTTCGGCGACACCGGCTTGTGGACGCGGATCAACTGCTTGAATTCGCCGTGGGTTCTGGACGACATCCAGCAGATCGTGGCCGCTGCCGGACACAAGCTTGATGTCATGATGCTGCCGAAGGTGGAGGGCGCATGGGACATTCACTATCTCGACCAGCTCCTCGCGCAATTGGAAGCCAAGCACGACATCCAGCGGCCGATCCAGATTCACGCGATCTTGGAAACGGCGGAGGGCGTCGCCAACGTTGAGGACATAGCGGCTGCCAGCCCACGTATGCACGGCATGAGCCTGGGCCCGGCCGACCTTGCCGCCTCGCGCGGCATGAAAACGACTCGCGTTGGCGGCGGTCATCCGGACTACGGGATTTTGGCCGATCGTCAGGACGACAGTGGCACTCGCGCGGTCTTCCAGCAGGACCTTTGGCACTACACGCTTGCGAGAATGGTCGACGCGTGCCGCAGCCACGACATCAAGCCGTTCTACGGGCCATTTGGTGATTTCGCAGACCCCGAAGCGTGCGAGAGCCAGTTCCGAAACGCCTTTCTCATGGGCTGCATGGGCGCGTGGTCGTTGCATCCGTCCCAAATCGCCATCGCGAAGAACGTGTTCTCGCCACCGGTCGAAGAGGTTCTGTTCGCGCGCCGCATACTGGACGCGATGCCCGACGGAACGGGCGCGGTCATGCTGGACGGTAAAATGCAAGACGATGCGACCTGGAAACAGGCCCGCGTTATTGTGGATCTCGCGAAACAGATTGCGCGGCGCGATCCGGAACGCGCGAAAGCCTATGGGCTCGCTGTCACCGATTGACGCAGCGCTTTGAGAGTCGCCTGCCGAGCTTGAACCTTCCGGTCGGCTCAGTAGTGTGACGTGTCGCGCAAATCCTCACACTGGCGAACGAGAACCATGTCCAAGGTCTTTGCAGCTAAGTACGCCGTAGGTGCCGTCGTCCGGCACCGCTTCTACCCGTTCCGTGGTGTGATCTTCGATATCGATCCGGAGTTCGCAAACACAGAAGAATGGTGGGCGTCGATCCCGACCGAGATTCGGCCGCGCAAAGACCAGCCGTTCTATCATCTCCTGGCCGAGAACGAGCAGACGGAATACGTTGCCTACGTCTCCGAGCAAAATCTACTGCCGGATGACAGCGGCACTCCATTGCGGCATCCCAAGATCGCAGAAATGTTCTCCCGCAACGCCCACGGACAGCTGAAAGCGACGTTTTTCCAGCCCCATTAAGCCCAGCCTGATTGAAACCAACCTCACTGCACGACGCGTGCTCAGACGCCGGCCCATTGGCCGGAGCCTGGAGCGCTTCAGATTGAGCTGGAACCATTCTAAACTTGGCTCTTTAGGTCTTCCTGAGACCGGAACAGCCCGTGAGCGAAGAGTCTTTCATTTGCGCTGTTCGCACGCTCGCAGGCTCGCGGCTCGAGCGAGTCTTTGTTTGCGCTACCGCTCGCGACAAGCGCTCGCTACTTGACCGCGGGTTAGCCGTCGAGCACGGTTTTCAGGCCGCGACCGCGGCCCGCCGCGTTGCGGCGCGCCCGCGCAGGGCCCGGCCGATAGGCCGGAATAGCCCGTGAGCGAAAACAACCAGCGCAGCGAGGAATAGCCGTGAGCGAAAGCATGCTAGAGCGAGGCGCACGTAATGCGACAAGCTTTCAAGCCACAAGCTTTGGTGTTCGCCTGCGGCCTCTCGCAACCTCAACGTGAAACGACGAGCGGCCCGCAAAGCGGGCCGCATCTTGGTCTGCGTTGCGTCAGCGTGATGACCGCTACTTCTTCTCGGTCGCCGCTTTCCGCTTCGCGCGTGCAGCTTCAATCAGTTTTTTCTGGCGCTCACGGATCTGGGCCATCAGCTTGCCGCGCTCACGCGCATAGAGCTTGTTGTCGACGGGCTTGCCGTCGTAGGCCGACGAGAAGCCGGTGAGCGGCACCGGGAAGCCAACCGGCTTACCAACAGCATTGATGGCCAGAACCATCAGACCGCCGCCATCTCTCAACTCCTTCAAGAGTTTGTCGTCAGCCTTGATCTCGGCCGTGCAACCTGCGGGGTGGCACAGCGTGTAGTTCAACGACATCGGACGCAGCTTCTTCTCGTCGATTTTCTCTTTTGCCTGCGCCTTCTTCCACAGATCTTTGTTGTAGACCGCGGCACGCAAGCCCGGTTTCAGCGCCATACCAAGCGGAACCATGATCATCAGACTATGATTCTTGTTCCCCTCGACCTTCCGGATCGCGGCTGAAACCAGAACCATGCCCGTATTCCCGTCCAGACGCTCATGGTGTGTCAGGCAGATGTTCTTTTTCTCGGTGGCAACCTTGCCGTCTTTCCCACGCTTGCGCATGGGCGCGGCTTCACAGAGTTTCACCCAAGCGCTCTGCTCGGCCTTCTTGCCCTGGGCACTCGCTCCGGATGGAACGAGCGCCGCACCGAAAGCAAGCAAGACCGCGCCACGAGAAATACGTGCCATATCTGCGTAATCTCTCAGAAACCGCATCCTTCGCTCCGATGTTGGTTATTGAGCGCCGCGCTTGCTCAGGGCTCCGCGGCCCGGCGGCATATGCTCATGTTGTTCCGCACCTGGTTCGACGTACTCTATTCGGCGTCGTGTAACGGCTCGAATGAGGCAAACAGAAGGCCCAATTCAATCGCCCACATGCCTTGCTCCAGCCCCGGTTAAGCCGTTGCATATCAGCCACGACAAGGGCAACCAATCAAATTCAGCCCATAAAGGCTAGCGTTATGGCGCCTTCATCCGCAGCTACGCGCTCACAAACACGTAAAATGGCAGATCGACCCATGGTTCGGCGACAGCTGATACTCGTCATCGCGTCAATTACTACCAGCACCGCCGTCGGTTTGGCGCAGGCAGACGCGCCTAAGCCACAGCACGGCCTGGCGATGCATGGGCGCCCGGCTCTGCCGCCGACGTTTACACATTTGCCCTATGTAAACCCTGATGCACCCAAAGGCGGTCGCCTGACGCTCGGGCTGCAGGGTAGTTTCGACAGTCTCAATCCGTACTTGCCGCGCGGTGTCGCACCGACTGGCGTGCGCGGATATGTCCACGAGAGCCTGATGGCGCGGTCCGGAGCAGAACCCTTCACGCTCTACGGGCTGTTGGCCGAATCAGTCGAGGTGCCTGACGACCGCAGCTGGATCATCTTCAACATTCGCCCTGAGGCACGTTTCGCAGACGGCAAACCCGTCACATCCGCCGACGTTGTGTTCTCGCATGCGCTGCTCAAACGAGACGCGGTGCCGTTCATGCGGTCGCACTATAGCAAGGTGTTGGCTGTTGATGCTCTTGGACCAAGGCGTGTGCGCTTTCAGTTCTCAGCAACCGGTGACCGGGAAATCGCCCTCATAATAGGCCTGATGCCGATTTTGCCCAAACACGCAACGACCCGAGAGGCTTTCCGCAAGACGTCTTTGACTCCACCACTTGGGAGTGGCCCGTACCGCGTTGCATCAGTCGATGCCGGCCGATCCATCTCGTATAAGCGCAACGCAGATTATTGGGGTCGAAAGCTTCCTATTCGACGCGGCCACTTCAATTTCGATGAAATCCGCATCGAGTTCTTCCGCGACAGTACGGCCGTGTTCTCCGCATTCAGGACCGGTGCGGCGGACGTGCGTGTCGAAAAAGATCCCAACCGTTGGTCCGGCGGCTATGACTTCCCCGCCGTCAATGATGGAAGGGTCATTCGCGAAGTTCTGCCAACCGCGTTGCCGGATGGCATGCGCGCGATTGTTATGAACGGCCGCCGTGAGGTCTTTCGCGACACCCGCGTACGCCGTGCGCTCATCACGTTGTTCGACTTTGACTGGATAAACCGAACGCTCTTCAACGGACTGTATGCCCGCTCAGCAAGCTATTTCGCACGTTCAGATCTAGCAGCCTTGGGCCAACCGGCCAGCCCAGGCGAACGGGCGCTTTTGAAACCCTTTCAGAAGTTTGTAAAGCCGCCGGTGCTCGAGGGTACCTGGCGGCCACCACAATCAGATGGTTCCGGCAACGATCGTGTAGCGCTACGCCAAGCCTATGGCCTCTTGCAAATGGCCGGATATCGCATTCGCGACGGCCGAATGGTCCATACGAGTGACGGACGTCAGCTGCGCATGACATTTCTCGCCCGCACCAAGGCTGAAGAGCGCATCATGCTCGCCTACCAAAGCTCGTTGAAGCGATTGGGAATTGAACTCTCCATTCGGCAAGTCGATGCCGCGCAGTACTGGGAGCGCCTTAAAACGTTCGACTATGACATGATCCAATGGCGCTATCCGACGTCGCTTTCCCCAGGCAATGAGCAGATCAATCGCTGGGCGTCGTCACATGCCGATATTGATGGGAGCCTCACCTATGCGGGCACCAGAAATCCCGCCGTCGATGCGATGATCAACGCGATGCTGACGGCAACATCCCGCAATGCATTTGAGGATGCCGTCCGCGCGTTCGATCGCGTTCTGATTTCCGGTGACTACGTCATTCCGCTCTATCATCCCCCCGCCGTATGGATCGCCTATTGGTCACGCATCATGCGACCCGGCACCCTGCCGCTTGCGGGAATCGCACTCGAAACATGGTGGGCAAAGCCAGGGAAATGAGCCAAGAATTCGTGCCATCTGGCTTTACGGGACCGTTGCCGCCGCCCGCGTTCAACATGGCGGCGTACGCCATCGGCCAATCGGCGCACGCGCACCCTGACCGCGTGGCGCTCCTCGTTTGTGATCAACCCCACGGGCCGCCGACCGAGACCTGGACATTTGCCAGCCTCGAAGAGGCCTGCCTGCGGATCGGCGCGGGCCTTGCGCGCTCCGGCCTGCAACGTGGCGATCGTCTGGTCATTCGCCTGCCGAACACAAGCCAGTTCGCATTTGTATTCTTCGGTGCCATCGCAGCCGGCTACGTACCGGTGCCCACATCCACGCAACTGACAGATCGCGAGACCGCGTTCCTGCTTCGCGACAGCGGCGCAAAACTGTTGTGCAGCGACACGGCCCACGCACCCGAAACCGTGCCGGACGGTGTCGCGCAGCTTACACCCGACGATCTCGCCAAATTCCAGACCGATCTCGCCGCCACGACCTACGCCGAAACCGCCGCTGATGATCCGGCCTACCTCATCTACACGTCCGGCACGACGTCTCAACCGAAAGGCGTCCTCCATGCACACCGCGCCGCTTGGGGCCGCCGACCGATGTACAGCGGCTGGTACGACATCGGCGCTGTCGATCGCATGCTCCACGCGGGCGCGTTCAACTGGACCTATACGCTTGGCACCGGCCTGACAGACCCGTGGGCCAACGGTGCCATGTCCATTGTTTACACTGGCGACAAGACCCCGGATGTCTGGCCGAAACTCATGCAAACGCATGACGCCACGCTGTTTGCCGCCGTGCCCGGCCTTTATCGGCAGATCCTCAAATACGCGCGCCCAGGTGCGTCCGGGCTTGGGCCTTTGCGCCACGGCCTCATCGCAGGCGAGCAGCCCCCGCCCGGCCTCTTGGATGAGTGGCGCGCCGACAACGGCCGTCAACTGTACGAAGCGCTGGGCATGAGCGAGATATCGACCTACATCTCATCTTCGCCGACATCGCCGCCGCGTCCAGGCTATGTTGGCCGGCCGCAGCCGGGCCGTGTCGTCACGATCCTGCCGGTCGAAGATGGAACGGACCCCTTACCCCCCGGCGAACAGGGGCTGCTTGCGATTCATCGCAGCGACCCCGGCCTTATGCTCGGCTACTGGAACCGTCCCGACTCTATCACGGCCGAGGTCCTCCGCGGGGACTGGTTTATCGGTGGTGACCTGGCGATCCAGGACGCTGACGGTTATGTTGCACATCGCGGCCGCGCCAACGACATTATGAAGGCGCTCGGCTATCGCGTATCCCCGATGGAGGTCGAGGCCGTTCTGGCGGAAATTGACGACGTCGCGGAAGTGGCCTGTGCCGAAATCGCGGTCCGCTCCGATGTGTCTGTGATCGGGGCATTCGTCGTCCCGCGCAATCCAAACTGCCCACCCGATCCGAATGCCATCCATGCGCACATGCAAGAACGCTTGGCCCAGTATAAGTGCCCGCGCGAGATTATATTCATCGACGTCCTGCCGCGCACCGCAAATGGAAAGCTCAAACGCAGCGAACTTTCCAAACTGGGAAAATCGCGCGCTTAAACTCAAAATGATTGATTTGCTGATAGCAAAAAGATGCCGCTTAAGGCGGAAGTAATCTAGAGCATTTCAGGTTTAGGTGCGACCATATCCGGCATTTCGGATGTAGTTTCGGGCTTCGCGTTCCGTGATTGCTGTGACGATGGTGGCGACGCGGTCGGATATGGCTTGCAACGTGCGCTCCTGGGCCATCCGCATC
>JBCCOV010000188.1:0-9883 GCA_039039985.1 Pseudomonadota bacterium
GAGGCCGCAGTCGGCGAAAATGAAGCCGCCTTTCTTGGTGTGATGATGTTCGCAGAGCATCATGAGAAAGAAGCTGGACACGATCTTCGTGTTTGGCGCGCGCCCGAGAATCTGAAGTGCGGCGCGGACGGTGTCACCCGTCGTGTGCACGGCGCCTCCGACCGTGCCGTCCGCATCGCCGTGACGCACCATCAGAGCGGCAAAGTTCAGCGGGTGCGCAACCGCAGCGTGCGCCGCCTCGAGATCAACTCCCTTGTGTTTGCGAAGATCATGATAGACTTCAGCGTAGGCGGCCGCTGCCGGTGCCGCTTTGGGATCAAGAATCTCATAGTGATCGGGATCGGCAGATTGGGCGCGCAGCAGTTCCGCGACCCTGGATACCCGGCCTACCAAGATGGGATGCGCCAGGCCATCGCCGCGTATGCGCACGCTTGCCTCGACAATGCGTGGATCCTCACCTTCCGACAGGACAATACGTTTCACGCTGTTTTTTGCAGCCGTAATAATGTTATCCAGGGGCCTCAAATTGACCTCCCATTTGAAACTGGAAAAGAACAATCGGCGTGGGCAACACCGAAATTGGAAACCATGCCGCCGACCTGTTGGAAGGCTGCCTCATCGGATCAGACTCATGCCGATGAGGATGAACACGGCGATAAACACCGTCTCCGCTAGGATGAGTGTGATGGCCTGGCCACCGACATCAAAGATCCGTCGCAGTGACGTTTTCATGCCGACCGCCGCAATTGCGACGAGCAGCGCCCAGCGCGAGCATTCCGTCAGTGCAGACGCGACGAACGCAGGGATCGCGCCGAGCGAATTCAGCGTGGCAATCGCCAGGAACGCGAGGACAAAACCAGGGATGATGGGCGGGCGCTTTCCTTCGGCTGTCTGCGAGCCGGGATGCGATTGAAACAGCAGGACGAAGACCAGGACCACCGGCGCCAGCATGGACACGCGAATGAGCTTGACCACCGTCGCCGTGTCGCCCGTTTGCTCGGAAACTGAAAACCCTGCGCCGACGACCTGCGCGACATCATGGATCGTGCCGCCAAGAAAGATGCCGGTCGCCTGCGGCCCGAAACCGAGAAGTTGGGCGATGATGGGATAGACGATCATCGCAACGGTGCTGAGCACGGTCACGCTCAAGACCGTGAAGACCAGATTCCGCTCTGAGTGTTCATTCTTCGGCAAAGCGGCGGCAATTGCCATCGCGGCCGAGACGCCGCAAATGGCGACCGACCCACCGGTCAAGAGCGCAAGCCGCCAACCGCGACCGAGCAGCCGTGCACCGACGAGACCGAAGAGGATTGTCGCAACCACCGCCAGGACCGTGAGCGCGACGACACCTGGGCCGAGTTCGACGAGTAGCTCCGCACTGATCCGCGCACCAAGCAGAGCAACGCCGAAGCGCACGATATGGCGCGCCGTATAATCAATGCCGGATACGCACCGGCCTTCCTCAGCCAAAAAGTGAAAGGCGATACCAAGCAGCAGCGCCATCAACATTGCCGGTGCACCGTAGTGCTCGGAAAGGAACTGCGCGGCAATCGCAATGAGAACTGAAACAAGTATCCCTGGCGCAAGTCGAGACATCACGTCGGGAATTCGCTTCTGTGCATCAGCGACGAGGGTGGACAATCTCATCATCAGCTATCATTTGCCATGTTGATCTCGTGCACCTGTATGACGCGACCATCCAAGGCGACGGAGGTCGGGCCTGGTTGCTCTGAGCGGCGGTGCACAGATCCGCCGCTCTCAAGATTGGTGGCGCGCTTAAAGCGCAGGCGTCTGCGGACGCATGTCGTCTTTGCTGATGCCGGCAACGACAACCGGTTTCTTCATTGCATCGCGACGGAACGGCTCGCCAAGCTCCTGATTGAGGACGACTTCAATGAAGGTTGTGATGCCGTCTTCCATCTGTTCCTTGATGGCAGTACCCAGCGCGTCTGTCAGGCCATCCATGGTGTCGACTTGCACACCTTTGACGCCACACGCCTCGGCCACCTTGGCGTAGTTGACACCGAGATTGAGTTCCGTGCCGACGAAGTTGTCCTCGAACCACAGCGTCGTGTTGCGCTTCTCCGCACCCCATTGGTAGTTGCGGAAAATGATCATTGTGATCGGCTCCCAGTCGTTGCGCCCGCACGCCGTCATCTCATTCATTGAGATCCCGAACGCGCCGTCGCCGGCAAACCCAACACACGGCACATCTGGCTGACCGATCTTGGCGCCCAGAATTGACGGCAGGCCGTAGCCACACGGTCCGAACAAGCCCGGGGCCAGGTACTTGCGTCCTTCATCGAACGAGGGATAGGCGTTGCCGATGGCGCAGTTGTTGCCGATGTCGGACGAGATGATCGCCTCTCGCGGCAGCGCTGCCTGGATCGCACGCCAAGCTTGGCGCGGGCTCATCCGATTGGGCTCACGGCTGCGCGCCCGTTCATTCCAACTGACGCCTGGATCGTCGTCTTCGTGATCCATGGACGTCAGCTGCTGGGCCCACGAGGACTTTGCGTGCGCAATCATCGCCGTACGCTCGTCTCGCCCCGCGTTGCCGGCGGCTGGCGAGAGTTTCGACAGGATCTGCTCTGCGACTTTCTTGGCGTCTCCCTGGATACCGACGGCAACGCGTTTTGTGAGCCCGATCCGGTCCGCATTGATGTCGACCTGGATGATTTTTGCATCCTTCGGCCAATACTCGGTTTGGTAGGCGGGCAGAGACGAGAACGGATTGAGCCGCGTGCCGAGTGCGAGCACCACGTCGGCCTTCGAGATCATGTCCATCGCGGCCTTCGATCCGTTGTAGCCGAGTGGACCGCACGCCAGCGGGTGTGAGCCAGGAAATGCATCGTTGTGCTGATAGTTGCAGCACACGGGAGCAGACAGCCGTTCCGCAAGGGCAACCGACGCCGGAATGCCGCCGGAAAGCACCACGCCCGCGCCATTGAGGATGACGGGGAACTGCGCGTCGGACAACAACTGTGCAGCCTCGGCAATGGCATCCGCAGCGCCGGGCGGATGCTCGATCTTCACGATCTGCGGCAGCTCGATGTCGACGACTTGCGTCCAGAAATCACGAGGCACGTTGATCTGGGCCGGAGCGGAACCACGAAACGCCTTCAGGATCACGCGATTGAGAACTTCGGCGATGCGGGTTGGATCACGCACTTCCTCCTGATAGCAGACGCAGTCCTCAAACATGGCCATTTGCTTGATTTCCTGGAAACCACCCTGGCCGATCGTCTTGTTGGCCGCTTGCGGGGTGACCAGCAGCAGCGGCGTGTGGTTCCAGTACGCGGTGATGATCGGCGTGACCATGTTGGTGATGCCAGGCCCGTTCTGGGCAATGGCCATTGACATTTTGCCGGTCGCCCGCGTGTAGCCATCAGCACTCATGCCGGCGTTGACTTCGTGCGCACAGTCCCAAAACTTGATCCCGGCCGCCGGAAACAAGTCCGAGATCGGCATCATCGCCGAGCCGATGATCCCAAATGCATGTTCGATACCGTGCATTTGCAAGACCTTCACGAAGGCCTCTTCTGTGGTCATCTTCATGGCCGCTATCCTTTTGCTCCTGTTGTATGGCTACTGCGGCATGCAGGTTTCGATGTGGCAAACCGGGCTTGTCGTCACGCCCGGTTATCCTCGATCAGCATGTCACTCGCCTTCTCACCTATCATGATCGCCGGGGCGTTTGTGTTGCCAGACACGATCTCCGGCATGATCGAACAGTCCGCCACCCGCAGGCCCGCTACGCCATGAACGCGCAACCGGGCGTCGACGACCGCGTTCGCGTCGCTCCCCATCTTGCAGGTACCTGTCGGGTGGTAGATCGAGACGGACCAGTTGCGGGCCCATTCAAGAAGCGCGTCATCTGTGGTTTCATCTGGACCGGGCCGGAATCGTTCCGCGATCTTGCTGGAAACGGGCGGTTGTTCCGCAATATCGATCGCGATTTTGATGCCGTCGACCAGGGTCCGGCGATCGGTCTCGGTCGCCAGATAATTGGCATGAATTGCAGGATAGTCTCGCGCGTCCGCACTGCTGAGGCGGATCTCGCCACGGCTCTCCGGCCGCAGCTGGCACACCGAGGCCGTGAACGCCGAGAAATCATGAACACCCTCGCCCGGACTATCGGCAGACCACGGCTGGATATGAAACTGAATGTCCGGTGTCGCGAGTTCTTCACGGGTCTTCAGGAAGCCCGTCGCAAGGCTTGCCGCCATCGTCATCGGTCCGGCGCGAAACATCGCGTACTTGAGCCCGATGCGCATCTGGTTCCAAAGACTGCGCACCTCATCATTGAGCGTCGGCTCATTACACTTGTAAACAAGGCGCGCCTGGAGGTGATCCTGCAGGTTTTGGCCAACACCGCGGCTTTCGACGGCCACATCAATTCCGTATTCGCGCAAATGCTCCGGTTCGCCGATGCCAGACAGCATCAAGATCTGGGGCGATCCGATCGTGCCGGAACTCACGACGACTTCCTTGCGCGCGCGAACCACCTGCTGGGTGCCGTCCGGCTTCTCAAATGATACGCCTGTTGCCCGTCCATCCTCAATAAGAACGCGCTGCGTCAATGCCCGCGTGATGACTTGCAGGTTGTCGCGTCGCATCGCCGGGCGCAGGAATGCCACGGCGGAACTACATCGCAGGCCGCCACGCGTTGTCAGCTGGAAGTAACCGACACCTTCTTGCGTCGCACCATTGTAGTCGGGATTGAAGGGATAGCCTGCGTTCTGTGCGGCCGCGACCCAGGCGTCGCATATTGGTCGCGACAAGCGCATGTTGGAAACGGACAACGGTCCGCCAACACCATGAAAGTCATCTGCGCCGCGCTCCTGATCTTCGGAACGCTTAAACAGCGGAAGAACGTCCTCCCAGCCCCAGCCCTGGTTGCCCATCTGCCGCCAACGATCATAGTCTTCCTTCTGGCCGCGCACGTAAAGCAGGCCATTCAGAGAACTTGATCCGCCCAGCACCTTGCCGCGCGGCCAGTCGATTTTGCGTCCATTCAGACCGGGATCCGGCTGGGTCTCATAGCACCAATCGTACTTCGGATTGTGCATCGTTTTGAAGTAGCCGACCGGAATGTGGATCCACGGATTCCAGTCGCGCCCTCCGGCTTCCAGCAGCACCACGCGGTTGTTTGAATGCTCACTGAGGCGGTTCGCCAAGACACACCCGGCCGAGCCGGCACCGATGATGACAAAATCCGCTTCAATCGCTTCCATAACGCCCACCACTGACACCAGGGACTGGACCGCAAGCGCAAGTGCTTCCGCCCACTTCTTTATTGGGATTTTTCGTCCCATTATTGCTTGAATAAGATTTCGTACTATGATCTTAATGAGCCCGCAAGTCTCAATTAAAGATCTTTCTAGGGAGAAACCAATGAAAGTGTCGGACAAGTTCGATAACGTCAGTCGACGCGACCTGTTCCGCGTCGCCGGCAGGTATGGCCTCTCGTCGACCCTTTTGGCAGCCGGTGGCCTCACGGGCACGGTGTCTCTGGCGTCGCTCGCCAATGCTGCTGAGTCGACCTACAAGAAGCGCTTTTCCAAGGCAGCAAAACACACGCTAAAGTTTGGTGCCGCAGGATTCAATCAGCGCAACCTGCTGATCGAACGCGCTGGCGCATTGTTCTTCGCTCAGGACCTTGAAGAGCGGACTGACGGTGAAATCCGCATTGAATTCATTGGTGACAACCAAATCTGCGGACAGCTGTCGTGTGTGAAAAAGACCCAGCAGGGCATTACGGATATCTATGCCGCATCAACGCAAAACTCTGCAGGCGGCGCGCCTTATCTCAACGTTCTGGACTACGCCTATGTGTTCCCGGGCCGGGCGGCGCAGTACCACTTCCTCTACAGCCCAAAAAGCCAGGAGATTTTGCGCGACCCGCTTGAGAAACGTCACGGGCTGAAGTTCCTGTTCAGCCACTGCGAACTGCGCGGCATTCAACTTGGCCTGAAATGGAAAGACAAACCCGTCGTCGATAAGATCGAAACACTGTTTGGCACCAAGAACCGCGTGACGGGCACGCAGCTCGGCCGCATCGCCATGCAGCTTCTCAACCTGAACCCGGTGCCTGTTGCCTGGGAAGAGACACTGGACGGGCTCAAGCAGGGCCTGATCGACGGCGCCGAGACATGGGCATCTGCCGTGGCCTACGCCAACATGTCGCCGGTCGTATCGCAGTCCGTCGATCTCAAGTTCTTCTGCGGCACCGAACATACGTCGATGTCGACCAAGGTCTTCGACAAGCTCGGCGGCCAACTTCAAGACGCTGTGATGGAGTCGGCCTACACCGCGCAGGTTCACGTGCAGGCAGCCAACGAAGCCGCGCTTGTGAAGACCGTCGGCTTCTCAGATCCGCAGCTCCCCAACACACTGTTTGTCAAGAACAACGTCCGTCCGGCCTTCCTGCCTGCAGCAGAGATCAAGAAGGCCGAAGAGATGTGCTCGCCGGAGTTCAACCCGAAGCCGTGGGAGCAATGGCGCGACCGCCTCAACAAGTGGTCGGGTGGCATGGACACCTACAAAGAGCTGTACACGGTTGCGCGCGAAGTGCCGGCTGACATGCTGCCGGAGAACGTTGAGCCGCGCCGTTGGTGGAGATCAGCCTAATCTAACACGCTGACTACGGATGCCCGGCACCAACGACCGGGCATCCTTCGGCGCAGGTCGCCGAAACCAATAAACACATGGGAGGAGCGTTGGAGATGACAGATGTCATCGGTGGGCTAGGTGCGGTCTTCGCCGCACTCTGGTCAGCGGATTCGTTCGAATTCGCGGAAGCGTTTCAAGGACCGCCAGCCTACATTTTCGGAACCGCACTGGCCTTGATCGGTGGGTATCTCACCATGCTGATCCTGCGTGCCGTGCCGCTTCTCGATAAGTATTTCGAAAAGACCATTCTCGTCTCGATCTATTTGACGATCTCAGCCATCATATTCGTCGAAGTCATCAGGCGCTTCGTGTTTCAGGTGCAGGCACCGTGGTCAACCACCTTGCCGCCTTACCTGTTTCTCATCATGACCTGGGTCGGGTGCGCCTATAATACGCGCCTGCGCGCACACTTGCGGTTTACGGAAGTCAGGGCAAATCTGCCGCGGCTCGGCCAGCTTATGTGCATGACGCTGGATGCCGTTCTGTGGCTGACGTTTTCAGTCATCGTCATCGTGACAACGCTGAAACAGACCGCAAACTCAGCGTCGAACTTCCAGATCCTTCTCGGCACCGACAACGTGATGCAGTGGTGGTTCTACATCTGCGTGCCTTTGAGCTGGATGCTCCTGAGCGGACGCGTGATCGAGAACGTCATCGATGATTTCCGTCGCTATCGCTCCGGCGAGGAAATGATGGTGACCGGCACGCTTGGCAATTAGCGGGTAGGAGCGGAAACATGTCGGACGGTACCTGGGTCACACTCATTTCGCTGGGCGTTACGGTCTTCTTCATGCTCGGCGTGCCCATCTTTCTGGTCATCGGTTTTTGGGTCGTTGGATGCAGCTTCGTGTTGGGTCTGACGCTGGACAACATTGGCGTCGCGCTTTCTGACGTGTTCACCGATGGGTTTGCTTTGCTGGCAATGCCACTGTTCATTCTCACCGGCGACTTGATCAATGCGTCGGGGATCGCAAAGCGATTAACCGGATTTGCCTACGCCTGCCTTGGCTGGGTCCGCGGCGGTTTGGCCATGGCATGCTTGGGTGCATGCGGGTTGTTTGCAGCCATATCGGGATCGAACTCCGCGACAACGGCGACAATCGGCTCGATGATGCACCCAGAAATGGTGAAGGGCGGCTATGACGAGCGGTTCGCCGCTGCAACGGCTGCGTCAGGCGGCACGGTGGGCATTATCATCCCGCCGTCGATCAGCTTCATCGTGTACGGCTTTCTGATGAATCTGCCGATTTCCGATCTGTTTGTCGGCGGCTTGCTGCCGGGCGCGCTGATGGTCATCGGCATGCAGTTCGCATGCTGGGTCATCTGCCAAATGAACGGATGGGGGCACTTGATCAAGCTGGAACTCAGCCGGGTCATCAAGACAGCGTTCGGTGCTTGGCTGGGCTTCTTCGCGATCGGTTTGGTGCTGTGGGGAATCTACACCGGCAAATTCTCACCGACCGAAGCTGCTGCCGTCACCGTCGGCTTCTGCGTGATTGTCGGACTGGTCTGTCTGCCGCTCTTCCGATTGTTGAAGCTGGACGCCGACAAACCGGTTCAGGAGGCAAGCTACGGTCAAATGCTGCTGGTTGAAGGCTTCAAGGTCACGGACATGCCGAGCATTGTCATTCGTTCGGCTCAGATTACCGGCATCCTGGCACCTTTGATCGCCATCTCCGTCGTGATGCAACAGATCCTGTCACTGCTGGGTGCCAAGGAGACCATCGAGACATTTGTGACGGGGATGGGCGGCTACTATGCCGTTCTATTCACAGCCATGGCGATCGTGTTCGTGTGCGGAATGATTCTCGAGAGCCTACCTGTTACGATCATTCTGGCACCGATTCTTGCGCCGATCGCAGCCTCGATTGGGGTGAATCCGATCCACTTCGCTGTGATATTCCTGGTAGGTGCGTCGATCGGTTTCATCACGCCGCCCTACGGACTAAACCTATACGTTGCAAGTGGGGTCACGGGTGTGCCGTATATGCGGCTGCTGCGGTACACCATTCCGTATTTGCTGTCTCTGCTTACGGTCTGGTTGATTGTGGCCTTGGTTCCAGAGCTATCAACGGCGCTTCTGCCGAATAGGTGATGATGTCGACAGAGACAATCGAACAACAGATGCAGGCAGCTGTCGGACGAAGCATCCGCCAGCTGCTTATTCTTGAGGAAATTGCGCGCGTCGGCGTGCCGGCTTTGCCAACGGAAATCAACCAGGCAATCGGTCTTCCCAAACAGACTATTCATCGGCTGTTTGCGCAGTTGGAGGAAGAGGGATTTCTCCAACGCGAACTCGATGGCCGATCGTATTCGCCTGGTCCAAGACTGCGTGCGATGGCTTTTGGTGTGATCTCATCAACGCGTGTGCGGGCCGCACGCCTGGCCGTGATGAATGCACTGGCTGCCGACATCGGCGAAACCTGCAATCTCGTGATTCCTGATCGTCACGCCATGATCTACCTGGATCGTGTCGAGACGGACTGGCCGCTACGGATCCAGCTGCCGGTTGGAACCATGGTGCCGCTCCATTGCACGGCCAGCGGCAAGCTGTACCTCAGCTCACTATCCAAACCCCGCCTGCAGCGCATTCTCAATGCCGGTGGCTTTGAGACCAAGACACCCCGCACGATCACCGATCCCAAGTTACTTGCAGCCGAGATCGATCGAATTCGGGCCGTTGGCTACGCTCAGGACAACGAAGAATTCGTCGAAGGCATGGTCGCGCTGGCGGTCCCTGTGCGGGACGCCTTCGGCCGACTGGTGTGTTGCCTGGCCCTCCATGCGCCAACGCCGCGCATGTCGTTGGAGGCAGCCCACGGCCACCTCGAGAGGTTGCGTGATGCGGCGGATGAACTGTCCCGCATCATCATGGACGACGAAGCCCCGTCTGATGAATCGTGAGCTCATGGGGAAGCACTGAAGCTGGCTCCGTCAAGCTTGTGGCGCGAAATCAGATTCACGTCTTTAATTGCGCTGCTCGCGAGTCTTTATGTGGCGCTGTTCGCACGCGGATCTTTCGTTGCGCTACCGCTCGCGACAAGCGCTCGCTACTTGAGCGCTGGCTATCCTGCGAGGACGATCCCAGGCTGGTACAGCCCGTGAGCGGTAAACAACAACCGCAGGCCAGTCGTCAGGCACCCCAGGCCGCGACCGCGGCCCGGCGCGTTGCGCCGCCCTCGCGGAGGGCCCGGCCGCAAGGCCGGAA
>JBCCOV010000189.1:0-9862 GCA_039039985.1 Pseudomonadota bacterium
CAGCCAAGCCGCCGCAAGCCGCACGTACGGCTGCGACGCGGACCAAGGTTGCAATCGCGCCTGTCATCGGTGCACCGGAAAACGTCGCATCGCAGCTGACGACACAGTTAACTACTGCGCTTGCAAGCAAGGGCGTCGGCGTTGTGCCTGCCGGCCAAAGCGGTGATTACACGCTGCGCGGTTATGTGGTTGCGGCGCGAGAGCGGGTCGGCACGAAGGTGTCTTATATCTGGGACGTTACAGATCCCAAAGGTAAGCGGGTCAACCGTATAACGGGCGAAGAAGTGGTGCGGGGCTCGAACGGGCGTGACCCGTGGGCTGCAATTTCACCGGCTGTTATCAGCTCGATTGTCGCAAAGACGTCCAGTTCGCTTGGAAATTGGCTTCCGGCGCGCGGGCCCGGCGCACAACCCGCGTCCCCTGCTGTCGCCAGCAATTCTGCGACCACGCCCAAGCCGCAGCCTCGTCAGACTTCAGCGCCGACTCGCACCGCAAGCATCGGAAATGCGACGACGACCGGCAGCATTCCACGATCAGGCCTTTTGGCGATTTCTCCAACCGTCACGGGCGCACCGGGCGATGGAAGCAAGTCTCTTTCGCGGGCTCTCAGGCGGGAATTGAACAAAGGTGGCGTACGCCTGACAGGCGCACCGAATCCACGTGCGTTCAACATCAACGGTAAAGTTGCGCTCGGTGCTGCAAAGAGCGGCAAACAATCCATTCAGATCGACTGGGTCGTCACGGACGCTAATGGAACGAATGTCGGGACGGTCACTCAGAAAAATGAGATCCCGGCAGGCTCTTTGAACGGTGCATGGGGCCAAACCGCTGACGCAGCAGCAGCAGCGGCTGCTCAGGGGATCGTGCGTCTCATGAGACAGAACGCGACCGCAACGAACTAACCCGTGGCGATATCCAGGGCCCTGTTTCCGGGGCTCCGGGCGGTAGATCGACAAAAAACTGACATATTCGAGGCTCCCGACATTTACATCGGCGAGCCTCGTTTGCTAGAGCAGTTCCGCCTTAGGCGGAATCGCTCGCCGTCCCGTACCGCGCCCGGCCACCTCAAGACGCGCCTATGCGTGTGGCCAGGCCGGGTACGGGATGGTTCCAGTTAAATCTGAAGCGCTCTGGATAGCGGGCGTAATAATAGTTGCGGGTGCCCGTACAGATGAGCAGCGACGCGCGTAATGTGTCGAGCGTAGACCGGCCATTGCAAATTAAACTGGTCGCCGGCAATAGCAACCGGCCGCTTGCTGAAGATGTTGCACGTCTTCTGAACATTCCGCTAACGCGATGTGTCTGTCGTCGCTTTGCGGACATGGAAGTGTTTGTCGAGATTCAGGAAAACGTCCGGGGCGAGGACGTGTTCGTCATGCAGTCGACGTCGTTCCCGGCGAATGACAACATGATGGAGCTGCTGATCCTGATCGACGCGTTGAAACGAGCGTCGGCCCGCCGGATTACAGCGGTTCTCCCTTACTACGGCTACGCCCGCCAGGACCGAAAACCGGGCCCACGCACGCCGATCTCAGCGAAGCTAGTCGCCAATCTCATCGAACGGGCCGGCGCAGACCGTGTGCTGACGCTCGACCTACATGCGGGTCAGATCCAGGGCTTCTTCGACATCCCGACGGACAACCTTTTCGCAGCACCCGTTATGGTGCGCGATATCAAGGAACGCTTTGAACTCAGCAACTTGAGCATCGTTTCACCGGATGTCGGAGGCGTCGTACGTGCACGCGCGCTCGCGAAACGGATCGATGCACCGATCGCGATTTGCGACAAGCGGCGTGAACGTCCCGGCGAAAGCGAAGTTATGAATGTAATCGGCGATATCGCTGGTCGGCGCTGCATTTTGATCGACGATATCGTGGATTCCGGCGGTACGCTGGTGAATGCAGCGAATGCACTTCTGAATGGTGGGGCAACCGAGGTGATGGCTTACATCACGCACGGTGTGCTGTCCGGCGGTGCTGTCGCGCGTATCCAAAGTTCGGACATCCAATCCCTGGTCCTCACGGATTCGATCGAACCCACTGAGGCGGTTAAAGCAGCACGCAACATCCGCATCCTGCCGATTTCGGGGCTGATTGGCGAAGCAATTGCCCGCACCAGCCGCGAGGAAAGCGTTTCGAGCCTGTTCTATTGAGGGCCGCAGACCTGCTGGATTGTATCGGCTGCACAGTTTTTCTGACTTTGAGAATTTCCAACCGGCGCCGACGAAACTTGAAATGATATGGAGAGTTCGCGCTTGTCGTGATGGGCGGGCCACCGTATAAGCCCGGTTTCGCAAATCGCACGCGTGGACACCCTTGGAGGCCACGCGCGGTGAGCCTTTGGCTCATATCCCATGGAGACTAAAAATGGCCGTTGCTGAAATCAGCGCAACCAGCCGTCCGCGGGCCGGTAAGGGGGCCGCCCGCCAGGCCCGTCGCGCAGGTGAAGTGCCCGCCGTGATCTACGGCAACAAGAAAGACCCCACACTGATCACAATCAGCGCAAACGAGCTGAAGAAACTGCTCGGACGGGGTAAATTTCTGTCGACCGTCTTTGACGTGAAGTTCGACACGACCACGGAGCGGTGCTTGCCACGCGACGTCCAGTTCGACCCCGTCATGGACTTTCCACTTCACGTGGACTTTCAACGCATCTCCGACGACGGTCGGATTCGTGTTTCGGTACCTGTAGCGTTCCTTAATCGCGAGATCAGCCCCGGCCTGAAGCGCGGCGGCACGCTGAACATCGTCCGCCACGAGATCGAAGTGAACTGCCCTGCTGACAACATCCCAGCGCAGTTTGAGGTCGATTTGGCCAGCGTCAATATCGGCACCTCAATCCACATCTCGTCGGTCAATCTGCCGGAAGGGGTGACACCGACGATTACGGATCGGGATTTCACCGTCGCCACGGTCGTCGGTAAAGGCGGCAAAGCAGACGATGAGAGCGAGGATGAAAGCGGCGGCGAAGAGGCTGCTGCGTCAACCAGCTAAGCTTGATTACGCGGGCGTTGCGAGCCAAATGCTCAGCACGTCATTCATCTGACATGCGAGGCCGATTGCGGCGGGACGGAAGCCATGAAGCTATTCGTCGGTTTGGGCAATCCCGGCGCAAAGTATGCCCGCAATCGCCACAACATCGGCTTTATGGCGCTGGATCGGATTCGAGAGCGCCATAACCTTTCAGCTTGGCGGAAGCGCTTCCAAGGCACCACGAGCGACGGCGAAATCGATGGTCAACGCGTTCTGCTCCTGAAGCCCGAAACGTATATGAACGAGTCCGGCAGGTCCGTCGGTGCGGCCGCACGTTTTCTCAAGATCGGCCTCCCGGACCTGGTCGTCTTCCACGACGAGTTGGACCTTCAGCCCGGCAAGCTGCGTATCAAATCCGGCGGCGGCAATGCGGGGCATAACGGATTGCGGTCGATCACGTCGCATTTGGATAACGATTATGCGCGCGTTCGGATCGGCATCGGCCATCCCGGCCGCAAGGACTTGGTATCCGGATACGTACTGCATGACTTCTCTCGGGCTGATGGCGATTGGATCGACCCTCTCCTGGACGCCATCGCGGATGCCGCCGGCTGGTTGGCGCGGGGCGACAGCGCCCGGTTTCAAACCGAAATCGCGCGGCAACTTGGCGATGACGGCGCAAAGCCAGCCAGGCGGGCCGGCGAGTCCTCAAAAAGTCCGCCAACCGGGCAGTCACGGCCGCCGTCTGGGCGCCAGGATCCGGCGGCTCGGGCCGGAAACCGTCCGCCGCGCCCCAGTCAGCGTGATCTGGCACGAAATGCCGCAGCATCGACGCCACGCCAAGAGGCGGCATCTCAAGGCAGCGGCCGTACCGCCCTCGGCGACAAGCTCAAACAGCTGCTGGGGCGTCGGACATTCAACAACAAGGATCGCAAGGGCTCTTAGGGAAGCTTCCGAGTTCAGCGGGAGTTCCCATAGCGCCGCGCGAAAGGGATGAACAATGGGCTTCAAGATGGGGATCGTTGGATTGCCCAACGTCGGCAAGTCGACGCTGTTCAATGCACTGACGCAAACGGCAGCCGCCGAAGCCGCCAACTATCCGTTCTGCACGATTGAACCGAACGTCGGTGAGGTTCCAGTGCCGGATCCCCGCCTCAACAAGCTCGCAGCAATTGCGAAGTCGGCCGAAGTCATCCCGACGCGTCTCACGTTCGTCGACATTGCCGGCCTCGTGCGCGGCGCCTCCCAAGGCGAAGGCCTTGGTAATCAGTTCCTGGCCCACATTCGCGAAGTCGACGCGATAGCCTATGTGCTCCGCTGCTTCGAGGACGACGACATTACGCATGTTGAGGGCAAGATCGACCCACTCGCCGATGCCGACACCGTTGAGACCGAGCTGATGCTCGCTGATCTCGACAGCCTGGAGCGGCGGCGCGTGACTTTGGAAAAGAAGGCCAAAGGCAACGACAAGGAAGCCAAAGCCTTGATCGTGCTCGTCGACAAGGCATTGGATCTTCTGCGCGATGGCAAGCCGGCACGGCTGGCAGATATCAGCGCCGAGCAAGACCCGCTCTTCCGATCTCTACAATTGCTGACGGCCAAGCCGGTGCTCTACGTCTGCAACGTCGATGAAGGATCGGCAGGCCCCGGCAACAGCTTTTCCAAGACCGTGGGTGAGCGCGCGTCTGCCGAAGGGGCCTCGACCGTTGTGATTTCGGCCAAGATTGAAGCTGAGATCGCCAGCCTCGAGAGCGAGGAGCGCGCGGAGTATCTGAGCGAGCTGGGCTTGGACGAACCGGGGCTGAACCGCCTGATACGGGCAGGATACCAACTGCTCGACCTGCGGACATACTTTACCGTCGGGCCGAAAGAGGCGCGGGCGTGGACCATCACGCGCGGTACCAAATCCCCACAAGCCGCCGGCGTCATCCATACGGATTTCGAGCGTGGTTTCATTCGCGCCGAAACCATCAGCTATGAAGACTACATTGCGCTAAATGGCGAGGCCGGCGCGAAGGACGCCGGTAAAATGCGTCTTGAGGGCAAGGAGTACGTCGTGCAGGACGGCGACGTGATGCACTTCCGCTTCAACACCTGAGGTCTTTCAGAGCGCGCCGGAACGACATCATCCAATGCGGTTCGCCAACTCCGCGGAAAACGTATCAATGATGTCCTGGACGCTGTTTCGGCCCATGTCCGCCTGATACGCGAGGTTTTGCCCAGCCGCCTTGGCAAAGGCGGTGCGATGCGGAACACTGACCGAGAACACCAGAGACGGTTTGCCCGTCGCGTCCTCGGCGATTTGCATCAGTGATTTTTGTGCGGCGACTTCGGAGTTCGACAACAGTTGCGCCGTCGTTTTGGTGCCGACAACACCGGCAATTTTCAGGCCGGGGTTCAAGTCAACTTGCGCCCAAGACGTAATCTCTGAGAGAACGCGCCCGGCATTCGAAATCGACAGGCCGTCCAGGATCGTCGGTACGACGACATGCGTACTCGCTGTGAGCGCGCTGATCGTAGCAGCGTCGCGCCGCCCTGGCGTGTCCAGCAGAATGACATCAAAAGACTGGCGCAGCGCGCGGTCCGTCAGAGCCGTACCGAGATGCGTTCGCACATCATGCCCGTTGGAATCCAGTAGCCAGCTCACGAACAGCCGGGCCTCGACATCTCGCAACGACGGACCAGCCGACAGGAACCGGAGATTACGCAAGGCAATCGGTTCCAGCGAAATCGCGGATCGCGCAATCCATTCGGCCGAAGCGCTGCCCTCCAACACCGGATCGACCAAGGACGCCGGCATGCGGCTTGCCCCCATGGCGCGCGCGAACATGCCGGACAATGCCGCCTGGTCATCGAGATCAACGGCCAGAACACGTTTGCCGTGCGACGCAAAGTGAGCTGCGACATTGGCAACGAGCGTCGTCTTGCCGACACCGCCTTTTGTGTTCACAAACGTAATAATGGGGCAGCCGGGGCCATGAAGCGAGTCTTGCAGGGCTGGCGCAGCAACTGGTCCGTGGAAGCGCCACAGGTCCTTGCCACCCCGCTCCAGCTGGGCGCGCAAGCGCTCAACGTGGCCGAGATCACGCATGGCCTGCTCAAGGCCCCCGGCATCGGTTGCAGCCGACGACTCGTCAGTCGCCGCGATGTCAGTTGGGGTATTCGGTTGACGAACGCGCGGCTCGGCCGGCGGGGCAGGCGCCACAACCGGCGCCGGTGGCGGCAGAGGCGGCGGTCCGCCCGCGCTCACTTGTCTCTTTGGTAAATCTCCCATTGGTAAATCCGGCACCATCGGAAGGTCTGGTTCCATTGGACGGGCGGGACCATTTGGAAGGCTCGGCTGCGGAGCTGGATCAAGCGTCGACAACAAGGCAGTTTCGAGGGGATCGGGCTCCGCTGGTGCATCAGACCGCGGTGTGCGGGCACCGCCAAACAGTGCTGAAATTACAGCAGCAGACACCGCAAACTCAGGAGGCATTCCGCCAAGCGCACCCGCCAGGAGGAACTCGCAAACTGACATGACTTCCGTCACAAAGCTGATCAACGCAACACATCCCGTCATTGCGATTAGCCCGAACCTCGACGCTCAATCATTTCGGTCAAGCGACAGCTCACCTTTCTTGACTGGAATCCCCGATATCCACAGAGGTCCTCGCCGACATGACAGCGATACGCGCCAACAGACTCACTCACCTGACCACTTGGGACGATCACCAAGTCGGGAGCACCGTCGAACTCGGCGGTCTGACCGTCGATCCGGCGACGTCCAGAGGGTTCGATCGTGCTTTTGTTGGGCCACGCGACGGTGCCGAAAGTGAGGCATCAACTATGTTTTTGAGCGTGAGCTTAATGCGCCTGATCGTTGAGAGTTACCTGGCCCACGCCGAGGGCCTTGGCGCACCGGGCGTCGACGCACTCCTGCGGTTGCGACCGGCGCAACTTGGGGGAGAACTCCAAGCACGCATGACATGCCTGGCCAAACGCCCGCTCGGATCGCGGCCCGAAGTGGGACTGGCTGATATCATGTTTGACGTCACACGCGATGATGGCGAACGTGTGCTCTCGTGGCGCAATAAGCAGTTCATGCGGATCAGGGATCCGGAGAGCGCTCAAGCTTCGGCGGAAGCTCCGGGCGTGGCGAAGCTCCAGGTCAATGCTCACGACGAACCGGCACCAACCATTCAGTTAGGCCAGCACACATTCACCCGCCAACAGATCTTGGCGTTTGCGGGAGCCTATGACCCACAACCGTTCCATCTCGACGATCGTGCAGCTTCCAAGAGCCTGTTCGGCGCGCTTTGCGCGTCGGGCTGGCACACCTGCGCCGTCTGGACGCGACTGTTTCGCGATTACATGATCCGCAACCGCGAGATGTCGCCGTATCCGACGCAAGTCTCACCACTTCCGGACTTTGACCGTTTGCAGGATCTGAAGTGGATTCGGCCCGTGTTTGTGGATGACGTTATCAGCTTCTCGATGCGTGAGATCGGGACATCCACTCCGGAGAATGGATCAACTGCACGTGTGTTTGAGGCCCTCGGCATCGATGCGTCGGACCGGCCGGTTTTTCAGGTTACGGCCGTTCAGAGAGACGCAGACATAACGTGAGGGCCGATGGCTTACGCCTTTGCGTTGGCCTGACCATAACTCTTGAAACGCTCCAATACGTCGACCATCTGCTTCTGGTTGAGCACCTTTGGGCCGCCAAGTGTCAGAACACTGCAGTACTGCGTGGCCAGTTCTTCGACCTCACGCGCCAGGTCCAATGCCGCAGCCATGGTGTCGCCAAGCGCGATCATGCCGTGGTTTGCCATGAGGCAGGCGTCGCGCGCTTCAAGCCCTACCGCGACATGTGCCGCCAGCTCGTCGGTGCCGAACGCGGCATACGGAACGCAGGGGATGTCCGCCCCGCCGGCCACAGCGACCATGTAATGAAACGCCGGGATCGGCTCATGGCGGCAGGCCAGAATGGTCGCGTGCCGCGAATGGGTGTGGACCACGGCATGCCGGTCCGGTCGAGCCTGAAGCGCCGACAGATGAAAGCGCCACTCACTTGAGGGTTTCCGCTGACCATCCGGCACATCACCGTCAGACGAGACCAGAACGACGTCATCGACGGTAATGTCGCTATAGGGCATTCCGGACGGCGAGATCAGCATGCCGTCGCCAAACCTGACCGAAACATTCCCGGATTTTCCAGGCGTGAGACCGCTGGCCTCAAGTGTCAGACCGGCAGTTACGACCTGCTTTCGTGCCGCCGTTTCAGCACGCGACCGGCGCGACGTTGAAGACCGTTTGCCGGGCGATGCCTGTGCCTTACGTGCTGCACGTGCCATAAGGTGCTCCGTCGTTCTGACCGTCCCCCTTTTTTGGGGCTTGGCTGTGGGGCGGCAAAGAATTCCGCCGAATGCGGACATGATCTAGCGGACGTGTTTTAGCCGCCGACAGACACAACGCAATGTAAGGACTGCCCTGCCATGTCATTTCCATTGCCGGTGACCGTCCTGACCGGCTTCCCCGGTTCCGGCAAGACAACACGTCTGAAATCGCTCCTGCAGTCTCCGGCCATGACTGGCACGGTCGTGATCGTCAATGAATGCGGCGAGGTTGGTCTTGACGACGCTCTGGTCGAGGCCCGCGGCGAAGATATGATCATGCTGCCGTCCGGCTGTGTCTGCTGCGCGGTCGGCGGCGATCTTGTGACCGCTCTGAAGTCTCTTGCCGATCGCGCGATGGGCGGAGAAATCGGCGAGCTGAAACGACTGGTCGTAGAGACGTCCGGCCTTGCCGACCCGGCGCCGATTGCACTTACGCTTATGACGGAGGACGATCTCTTTCGGCTTTATCGCCATCACACAGCCGACTGAACACATGACCGATCCCGTCTAATCGGCTCAACAAGGGCCTACCCCCGTTGACCATCAACTTTCCACGTCCGCGCGACACTTGCACGGCCCTATTTGGCATCCGGATAGAGCTTGCGGAGACCGTCTGCGCTCGCATCCGTAAGGCCGCGCTCGGTGATGAAACCGGTCACCAGACGCGCTGGTGTCACATCAAATGACGGATTGCCGGCCGGTGAACCGGGTGCCGCGATATCAACCGTGACCACGGTGCCATCCGGCAACCGGCCCGTCATCGCCAGCACTTCATCGGTCGCGCGTTCTTCGATCTCGATGGCAAAGCCATCATCGTTGGCCCAGTCAATCGTCGTATAGGGCAACGCAACGTAGAACGGCACGTCATTGTCTCGCGCGGCCAGCGCCTTTAGGTACGTACCGATCTTGTTTGCAACATCGCCGTTCGCCGTGACGCGATCGGTTCCAACGATAACCAGATCCACCTCGCCGTGCTGCATCAGATGGCCACCGGCGTTATCGACGATGATGGTGTGTGGAACGCCATGTGCGCCGAGTTCAAACGCCGTCAGCGCGGCGCCTTGATTGCGCGGGCGGGTCTCGTCGACCCACACGTGAACTGGAATACCGGCATCATGCGCCTGGTAAATTGGCGATGTCGCCGTTCCCCAGTCCACGCAGGCGATCCAACCGGCATTGCAGTGGGTCAGCACGTTCACCGGCTGGCCTGCCGGTTTGCGCTCTGCGGCCGCCTTGATCAGCTCCAGGCCATGAACGCCGATCTGACGGCAGATTTCGACGTCTGCATCGCAGATTTCAGAGGCACGCGCGTACGCGGCCTCCACGCGCTGCGCATGGGGCAGATTGCGAACCGCTGCCAACATTTCCGCCGTCGCCCAGCGCAGGTTAACCGCAGTCGGGCGTTGTTCATTCAAGGACGCCGCGGCCGCTTCCAGCGCGTCGTCCGACGCATCCTTGCGCAAGGCCAAACACATACCGTACGCGGCAGTCGCACCAATGAGTGGCGCCCCG
>JBCCOV010000190.1:0-9767 GCA_039039985.1 Pseudomonadota bacterium
GCGCCCATTTTGCCGTGTGCAACCAGCGAACCCATGACCTCAACGGCGACGCGCACGCCGAGCAGAGCCGTAATGTCCGACGTGTCGTATGGCGGACTGACCTCGACGACCTCAAGGCCGCAGATGCCCTCCGCCGCGACGAGACCGAGCAACTTCAGGGCCTCTCTCGGCAGAAAGCCGCCGGGCTCCGGCCATCCCGTCCCCGGCACAAAGCCACAATCAACAGAGTCGATATCAAACGAGACATAGACGGCATCGGCATCCTTCCAGGCCAGCTCCAGCGCGACTTCAGCAGTGCGCTCCAGTCCCAGCTTCTCGATGTCGTCGATTGTCAGAACATTGGTCTGGCGCTTGCGCGCTTCCTCCACACCGGGGCGCGGGACCTGCCATCCGCCAATGCCGAGCTGCACCAGGTTTGTCGCCGGCACGTTGTCCATTTCCGTCGCCCAGTACCACGGCGTCGTATGCATCCGCTCGTCGAGGTCCTTTTCCTGAATGTCAATGTGGCGATCGAAATGGATGATACCGATACGCTTCGATGTGCATTGGGCAATACCGCGAACACACGGAAATCCAATCGAGTGATCGCCGCCAAGCATGATTGGCAGCGCACCGGACGAGAAGACGTGGCTAACGCCGCGGGTGATCTGATCGAAGCTCTTTTCGAGGTTTGCCGGGATCGTGAATACGTCGCCCACATCGCACAACGTCATCTGTTCGCGCAGATCCACGCCCATCTCATAGTTGTAGGGCGTATAGAGTGCTGAGATCCGTCGCATCCCTTGTGGCCCAAAGCGCGTTCCGGGGCGGTAGGTCGTGCCCGAATCGAATGGAATGCCCATAACGGCAGCGTCGTACTTCGCAATGTCGCGTACGTTCTCGATGTAGGGTGCCTTGAGGAACGTGTTGATACCTGCAAAGTGCGGCAGCTCTCCGCGCGCGAAGGTCGGAATGGACTTGTCCGTTAGACTATCAGCGCCCGGCAGGCCCATTTTGAGGGCCCACTCTTCCTCGCGCTTCCATCCGTCCTTTGGGAGTTGGCCTTCCGCTTCCGCTGCCTTCCATCCCAGCGTTTCCCGCGCATTGAAATCCGGGTGATGGCGCCGGTCTCGCGGCGACCGGCGATGGACACCGGCGATCCGGTCAACATGGCGTCGATCATTCAGCGTTAGCATGCGGCTTGTCCTTGTTCATTGATTCTGCGACGCGCGCGGCGACATCAACGATGTCTGCATCGTGACTGCGCGCGACGTCCAGGTCGTAGGTGATGGTCGCGCCATACGCGGTTGGAAACTCCGGATCGGCCCGAACCTTGTCGAACACGATAAGACGCGTGCCGAGTTTAAAAGCCTCCGAGATATCATGTGTGACCATGAACACCGTCATCTGGTGCTCGTGCCAGATATCGAGGAGCAAGGATTGCATATCCGTTCGCACGCCCGGATCCAGCGCACCAAACGGCTCATCAAGCAGCAGAACACGAGGGCTGTTCATCAGCGCCTGCGCGATGGCCAGACGTTGCTGCATTCCGCCTGAGAGCTGTGCCGGATAGCGTTTTTGCGCCGCCGATAGACCGGTACGCTCAAGCAATTCGTCGGCTTGTTGTGCTGCAGCCCGTCGCTTTGCACCGAATGCTCTCCCCAGGATCCGGCTGGACTTCAAATCGGCCGCGAGCAGCAGATTGTCTTTGACTGTCAGATTCGGAAACACGGAGTAGCGCTGAAACACAATCCCACGCTCGGGTGACGGCTCTCCAGGGAGCGGCTCGTCGTCAACACAAATCGTCCCGCGCGTCGGCCGCTCTTGACCCAATAACAATCTGAGAAAAGTGGATTTCCCGCACCCGGATGCACCAACGACGGTGCAAAAACACCCGTCCTTCACGTCGAGGCTCACGCGCTCAAGGATTGGTGTCCCGTCATAAGCCTTGTGGACTCCACGGACCGAGATCATCAGCTCGCGCTTTCGTCGTTCAAATGCGCCCAGGGAAACAGCACACGCGATGCCGTGTAAATCGCGCGGTCCAATACGAAGGCGATCAACGTGATCCACGCGACATAAGGTAAGATGACATCCATGGCGAGATAGCGTCGGACCAGGAAGATCCGATAGCCCAGCCCTTCCGTGGAAGCAATCGCCTCAGCCGAGACAAGAAAGATCCAGGCGGGCACCAGCCCCAGTCGGATCGCCAGCATGAGCTTGGGCATGATTTGCGGCACGACCACGCGAACAATAAGCTGCCAGGTCGACGCCCCCAACGTCTGCGCCTTGATAATCAGCTCTTCCGGGACATCCGACACGGCTTGCGCGACTGAGCGGATCATCACCGGAGCGGTGCCGACCACAATCAGCATGACTTTGGAGACTTCGCCCAAGCCGAACATGATGAACAAAATCGGCAGCACCGTAATCGGTGGAATGAGGGAGACGGTCGCAACGAACGACGCCATCAATGCGCGCACTTTCGGAATGATGCCGATCGCAACACCGAGCACCAGCGCCAATGCCGCAGATATCCCCATACCGTGAGCGAGACGGGCCAAGCTCGCTGTCGTATCCTTCACCAGGAGGAGGTCGCCGGTCCGGCGATCGGGCACAAACGCCATGCGCCAGAACGCCTCCGCCATCGAATCGAGTGACGGAAGCAGTTTATCCGCCGGGTTCGCTTCGAGGCGGATGTGGCTGGCCACCAGGTAGATGGCGACCACCACCACGAACGGCAACACAGCCAGCATAAGGCCGGCTGGTCGCGAGACGTTTTGATTGATCAAACGCATGTCTGGCTCAACGGCGAAAGGAAATCAGAGTTTGCCGTCCGCAGCCATGGCCATGTAGGTCGGGTCGAACCGAAGCTTGATGTTGCCCGTATCACCAAGCGTCTTGCCGCCCGGAAAGGAAATACCGACGGCATCAACGGTCTTCGAGCCTTCACCCAGAATACCTTTTGAGAACAGGAAGTTGCGGACGAAATCCATCGTCTTGATGAGACTCGCATCGTTCGCAAACGCAACACCTTCCGATGGTTTGTAGAACATCGCGGTGGATGCCAACTGCGCATTGTAGCCCTTGAGATCCGTGCCCGACGCCTTCGCCATTGCCGTCTTCGCTGCAATGCCGGCCTCATCGTCTTTCGACATAATGGCCATCATTTCATACCAAGCGCCGACCAGTGCTTTGCCGAAGTTCGGGTTGGCTTTGAGCGTTTCCGTGTTGACCATCATCACATCGATAATCTCGCCGGGCGTTTGGCTTGAATCGAACACCTTCGTCGACTCCGGCATTCCTTTGATTTCCGACAGGAGCGGGTTCCACGTCACGACGGCTGTCACATCAGCCGTCTTGTAGGCGGCAACCAGGTCGGCATCCGACGTGTTGACGACCGTGATGTCCTTTTCCGACAAACCGACACCATCGAGTGCCCGCACCAGCAGGTAATGGGAAACGGACAATTCAACGAGATTGACTTTCTGGCCCTTGATATCGGCGAGCTTCGTCTTGCCCTTCAGCACGATGCCATCGTTGCCGTTCGAATAGTCGCCGATGATCAATGCGGTCGTATCAACGCCACCACCGGCCGGAATGGACAGGGCATCCATGTTCGTCATCGAGCAACCGTCGTAGGCGCCGGCCGTGTACTGGTTGATGGACTCGACATAGTCGTTGATCTGAACGATCTCGACTGAGATCCCGTACTTGTCGGCCCACTTTTTCATGATGCCGCTTTCCTGGATGTGCCCCCACGGCATCCAGCCCACGTAGATTGACCAACAGACCTTGAAGTCCGTCTTGGTGGCTGCTGCGGTACCAGTGGCCGGCAACACCTGCGAGAACGCGAGTATGGCGGCACACAGTCCAGCAAATGCATAATGTCGGAACATCGGCTCGGATCCTTTCAGAGCGCGTGAAGCGAACCGCACGGGCCGCTTTGGCTTGATCTGTCACCGAACGCACACCGGGAGGGTCTGCGCGCGGCAAACCTGTGCAGTGATCTCCCGGGATTTTGGCCCGCCGTGGCTTCGGCTTGTGCATTGCCGAAGTGCGTCTCTCGGACCAGCACCACAACAAATGGCCGGAACCCTAGACGCGCTGCACACAATGGTGTCAGCAAGCGGTGTGCCAAACGAGACAGTTCGCAGGGAACGCCCAAGATTTGGGATCAAAAGGGGGCGACGGTCACCAACTGGCAGAAGCCAAACGCCGAAATTTTGCGCACGAGCCAGCCGGACTGCCTAAAGAGAGGCCAGCGGAGGACACGCCACTGTCCTCAGCGGGCAAATCAGTCGCCGCTTCAAAGTTGACGGAAAACGAGTTGCCAGACGATGGCGCAGCCACCGTCTGATCATCAATTGAAGATGTTCTGCGTTAGCGCAGTAACGATCTCTGGATCGAACAGCTCAACCAAGGTCTGCACCGGCAACGCCCGCAGGATGAGACCGACCGACACGATCACCATGATCGGAATGATGACAATGTGCAGCAGCGTCAGGAACGAGTTGAGCCAGCGGACTTGCGCCACGCGCACATTGATTCGCAAAATCGATATGACGATCATTAAACTGACCATCATATAGTCCAACACAAATATGCGGTCCGAAACCGTCGCCACATCGGAGTCGATCTGTGGCAGCGATAGATAGAGTGCGACAGCGGAAAGCAGCGCCGTCACCTGGATCGTGACAATCGCTTCAAGATGGCTCTGTGGAATGAATATCGAGAGATAAGCCACGATCAAAATGAACGCGAGCGGCACCACGACGCGCAGATAGTAGTCCGTCGTCTCCCGCTTCATCTGCCATACGTAGCGCGTCTTATAGAACGGCGCGATGCTTGGCTCGTGCGTGAACGCATCGACGATCGGTACGAAGTCCTGAATGTAGGACACATACTGCGTGGAAACGCGCCAGCCCTCGACAGACAGTGACTTGTCCCTCAGATCATATGGCGGCGGCTGCACGACGAACGGCTTTTCTCCGCTTTTCGGCTGAATGTCGATCGAGAACTGCTGCGCATCAAACGGGTACGCTGCAAAGTCCGGCTGAAAGCGGAACCGACCGGCAATACGATAGATCCGCATCGACTCCGGGTAGACGTCACTCTTGCCGCCCGGATGCACCACTTCGATCGACATGTGAGGCCCATTCGTCCTCGGGTCGACAAAGGCGTTCGTAAACGCGAGATCCGTCATGTCGATGTTCGTGTTGCCGCGCATAGCCAGATAAAAATCCGCAAAGAACGACTTTTGATTGTTGTCGATATTGCGTGTGCGGACCATGTCGATATCCAGATAGATGGTATCGATGCGACGGAGTTTTCCGGTACGCGTGCGAATGAACTGGATCGGTGCCAGCTGGGTCCGTCCGAGCCCCTGCGGCAGAATCAAAATGAACGGCGACGCGGCCCGAACACGGGACTCGGGATAGAAAGACCAGTTCTGGAACCGGCCGCGAAAGGCCCCTTTCCCAACGCTGTAGGTCTGCCCGAGCGCTTGCAGAACTGTGCGATGAAGATCGTCCAGCTTTGCGTTGGACCCGGCGCTGCGCGCGCTCTCTGCAATCAAGTTCACCATGTCCGCGAAGCGCGCCCCGATGCTGATCGCGCGCAGATTCGTGCGGGAAAATGGCTCGACCTCAAACTCTTCGGGACAGCTGCCGTCCGTCCAGCCGGGCGCATCCGAGATCTTTGCACCACCAAAGACCCAGTCCTCCGGGTTGCTGCGCGTCACGACACTTCGGACCGCATCCTGGTCAACTTCAGGGACCGTGTTCCAGTCAAGCTGGTACATTGCGTTGGGATAATCGCTGCTGATCGCGACCGGCAACTCGGACAGGCTTCCGAGCAGCAATACCGAAGGCGTATAATCGGCTGCCTTGAGTTTCTCCAAGATCACGGCGGCGCGTGACGTGCCAACGGCCAGAACGAGAACAGTCGCGCCCTTGTCCTTTGCGTCTGCAATCGCGCCATCGACCGCGCTTTGGTCCAGCGTCGTGCCGCGCCCCTGGTTGACGAGCGCAACCCGATGATCGGCGACAATCCGGTCGGAAACCGCACTTTGCTGCAACCCATCACCGATTGCTTTGATAAACGCGCTGCCTTTGGTCCCGAGAAAGGCCACGGACTGAAACTTCATTTCAGAAATGAACGCAGCCATGAACGGCACCCGCTCGGCCTCTTGCGAGGGGCGGGTCGAGTAAACATTCGGGTAGTCCTTGATGACGCTGCCAACTGAGATGTTGGAGATGAATGGAACGCCACTCTCCCGAATCCTGTTTCCGTGCACGAGAAGTGTTGTGAGCGCACGGGTCGAACTGGATATCCCGATCAGCGAGAGCAGTTCCGGCAATTCAAGCGCCGCCTTAACATTCGCCCGCGTTTGGCTCGACCTGCGCTTGTTGTCGTAAAACACGAGATTGAGCATGCGGCCGTTAATCCCGCCACTCTCGTTGATCGTGTCTCGCGCCAGCCCGGCCAGGCGGCGAATTGCCGTATCGTAGCCGCGGTCGTAACAACGATTGCTATCGGAGTTGAGAAAGACCGCGACACTCAAGGGTGGGCCGGCAGCCGCTTGCGCTTCGGTTTGTGCCTGAGCGGCGGACGCAGCGCCAAGGAAGCCGACAGCGCAACACACACGCATGACAATCAAGAACAACCAATTTGAAGTTTGAGTATGCATAGCTTTCTTCGCACAACGACATCGTAAGCAACGGCGAGCTGCCCCGACGGCTCAACCGAACCGCCGCGGATCTCATCCACCCGATCTGAACCGGAAACGCTGTGCGATGGGGAGCGCCGGATGACAAGCTGTCGCAGCCAACGGCGACGCGCTTTGACGACATCACTGTGTGCCGCCGGCAACGATTGTCATGAGACAAAAAGGGCCGGCACAAGCACCGCTTGTTAAGACACGAAGACGCCTCAGGCGACCATCTATCTGGTTGGAAAACCTAAATTCCTGGTCGCGCGAACGGTCCTCGAACATCCTCGAAGGCCTGACCGATCCGAAGCGCCAGTGGATCGTCCAGCCGGCGGACAACAATTTGCAACGACGTCGGCAATCCGTGCGATGACAGCCCAATCGGCACAACGAGACCGGCCAAATCGAGGTAGTTGGCAAGGCGCGTATAGAGCGACATCGGCATTTGCGCCTCGTCCACGTCGGCAACCGGGATTGCCGTAATCGGCGCAGCCGGAAGCACGAGCGCATCGAACCGGTCAAACGCAGCAGCAAACTCCGAGATTGCGGCTTGGCGGCCGCGCTCCGCCAGGGCGCGCTGGCTTCCACTCACCTTTTGCGCTGCAAGCATCCGCGCCCGCGTCGGCGCATTCAGCGGTGCCGTCGGATCATCGGCAAGCGCGCCGTGAAAGCTGTACGCCTCCGTCGCGATGATGATGTTGGCTTGCTGCTGGATGTCGAGGAAACCCATCGGCAGAGACATCTCGCCAATCTGCGCGCCGCCCGCCACCAACTGCTCCACGGCCGACTCGAACGCGCTTTTGACGTCTGGCGTCAATCTGGGCAAATCCGCATCCGACAAGCGCGCCAGCCTCAGACCGGAGACCCCGCGGTTGAGATCAGCCATCGGATCCTGGCGCGCGACCCCGACTGTACTCGGGTCCGTCGCATCTTCGCCTTGCATGGCCTGAAGCATGGCGGCGGCCTGCGCGACCGTTTCGGTCAACGGCCCGATGGTATCGAACGTTGTCGACAACGGCACAACGCCGCTGCGACTGACCAGTCCAATCGATGTCTTCAATCCGACGCAGCCACAGAACGCCGCCGGAATACGAACCGATCCGCCCGTATCTGTTCCAAGACCAGCCGGAATGAGCCCGCCGCCTACGGCAGCCCCTGTGCCGCTCGACGACCCACCAGGTGTGTGATGGGTTTGCATGTCCCAGGGGTTCCAAGGGGTACCGATCGCCGCGTTGGTCCCCCATCCGCCAAAGGCAAACTCGACCGTCTTCGTCTTGCCCACCATGACGGCCCCGGCCGCGCGCAACTTCGAGACAACAAACGCATCGGATTTGGCAGGTTGCGCGTCGGCACGCGTTGCCGACCCAGCCCCGGTCGGCATACCGGCAACGTCGATGATGTCTTTGATGCCAACTGGCATGCCATGCAGAGGTCCAAGCGACACGCCGTTCCCGCGCAGGGTATCAAGATACGTTGCCGTCGCTTGCGCCGTCTCGGGCAGCAACGAGACGAACGCGCCCAGGCGCTCACCCTTGTCCTGACAAGCCGAGAGCGCCGCTGCAACGTCCTCGGAAATTTGATTGTCTGCGGCGCTGGTCATTGTCAGGCTCCTCCTTCAGCGAACGCGTCCCGTTAGTGCGTTTCAGGTTTAGCTGGAACCATCCCACACCGCACTTTTGTAGGTCTTGCTGGCCGGCCACCCAACGGAACGATTTCATGGGTGGCCGGCCAAGTGAACCTATCATGGGTGTGGGCCGGCGAAGCGATTCCGCCTACGGCGGAAATGGTCTAATACGTCGCAAAAACCTCAGCAATCTCGGCGACGTCCGTTGTCCGCGTCAACGCCAACGCCAGCAAAATGCGCGCCTTCTGGGGATTGAGATTATCAGCCCCGATAATGCCCGCGGCGGCGAGGCGATCCATTGTCGGAACACGGCCACTTCCAGCACGTGTCGATTGAACAACGAGGACGCCTGACGCGGCGGCTTCGACCAGCGCATCGAACTCTTCCGGTGGCGTCATGCCTGGCGCAAATCCGGCACTGACGATCCCTTTGGCACCTGCTGCCACGAACGCGCGAACGGCCGTACCATCCGCATCCGTATAGGCGTATGAGACATCGACGCGCGGCAACGTCTCAAGCGCGCGAATGTCAAAGGCGGGCTTGACTGCCGACATGCGCGCCGGCCTGCGATAAATCGCGACCTGATCGGCATCCGCATGACCAAGAACACCAAAATCAGGCGTCCGGAATGTCTGCAACCGCCACGTCGACGTCTTTGTGACCTCGCGCGCAGCCTGGATCTCGTCGTTCAGGACAACAAGAACACCCAAGCCGGCAGCGTCCGGCGAGGCGGCCACGCGCACAGCGGCGGCAAAGTTCATGGCCCCGTCGGTGGACAACCCGGTCGCCGGGCGCTGTGCCCCGGTCACGACAATCGTCGGCCCGTCACGTGTCGTCAAATGCAGCGCGTACGCCGTCTCCTCCAGTGACGCAGTGCCATGCAGGATGACAATCCCCGCAAGATCGGGGTGTTCGCTGACCGCCGCATCAATCCGCGCGAGGAGAGCCTGCCATCCGGCAAAGCCCATCTTCGTACTTGGAATGGGCGGGAAGGCAACCGGGATCAATTCCGCCAGTTCCTGAACGTCACCGAACTGGGCGATCATGTCCTTTGCGTCCAGCATCTTGCCGAGCGTGACGTAGTTCTGCAGATCAAACGGCCCACGGCCGATGGAGGAGATCGTGCCTCCGGTCCCGATCACCGCAACCTTGGGACGCAGCGTCATTGGACTGCCTCGGCGTCCGCAGGGGCGTCGGCGCACGGCTGAGCCTTTGAACCGGCATGAATACACGCTGCCGTGTGACCTGGTGAAATCACGCGGGTTGTCGGATACTCAGTAACACAGCGACCCTCGGAAACCCGGCAACGCGGTGCAAACGAACATCCCGGCGGCAACCGTGTCAGATCCGGCGGCGACCCCTCGATCGCCTGAAGGCGCGAGCCACGCATTGCTCCCTTCACAGTCGAGGCCATCAATCCCTTGGTGTAAGGATGTGTCGGGGCGCGATACA
>JBCCOV010000191.1:0-9764 GCA_039039985.1 Pseudomonadota bacterium
CGTGACGGCCAATGCGCGGTGCTTTGATCAATTGCGCCGCGACAACGACCTGCTCGGGCAGGCGGCGAACCCGGAGGATGCCTATCTGGCCTTGCGCGGGCTGCGCACGGCCGCTGCGCGCCTGGCGATGCACGCAGATCACGCCCGGACTGTCGCGGATTGGCTGGCGCAGCAACCGCAAGTCGAAGCCGTTCTGTATCCGCCGCGAGAAGGCGATCCTGGTCATTCTCTCTGGGTGCGGGACTTTGACGGCGCCAATGGCCTGCTATCCGTTGTGTTCCGCGATGACATCGCGCAGGCTGATGTTAACCGCTGTGTCGACCAATTGAGGCTCTTTGGCCTTGGGGCATCGTGGGGCGGGTTCGAGAGCCTGGTGATGGTCTACGGCAACGTTCCCGGATGGTCGGGCGGTCGCGTTATGCGCCTGCATATCGGCTTGGAAAACCCGGCTGATCTGATTGAGGATCTGGCGCGGGGCTTTGCGGCGATGTGACACGATCGTCACCATTTTCGCACTGCGGGCCTATCCGATGTGATCGGTTGCGGTATACGGGGCAGCCAGGGGCGTGCGTGATCGTCAGTATGAGTTTGAATTCTTCCGACCGGAGGCCGCGGCAATGAAGATTTGTATGATTGGAGCTGGGTATGTCGGGCTTGTCTCGGCGGCATGTTTTTCGGAGTTTGGATGGATTGTCACCTGCGTCGATACCGATGCAAACCGGGTGGACATGCTAAACCGCGGCGAATGTCCGATTTTTGAGCCTGGCCTCGACGATCTCATGAACCGGAATGCTAAGGCTGGCCGCTTGATGTTCACAGGTGACCTCGCGGCTGCGGCAGCGGAAGCCGATGTTGTCTTTATTGCGGTGGGAACGCCAATGCGCCGGGGCGACGGGCATGCGGATCTCACCTATGTTTTTCAAGCGGTCGCGGACGTTGCTCCGCATCTCAGTGGTTTCACGGTCGTCACAACGAAGTCGACGGTGCCGGTCGGGACAAGCCGGGCGATTGAGCAAAAGTTGCGCGAGTTGCGGCCCGACGGAGATTTCGCGGTTTGCTCGAACCCCGAATTCCTGCGTGAAGGTTCGGCAATTCTCGACTTCACCCATCCCGATCGTGTTCTCATCGGCGCCGATGACACCCGCGCTGAGGCGGTTCTGGGTAAACTGTACAGTCCTTTGTCGTTGCGGAATGCGCCGGTTGTCTTCGTCTCGCGTGAAGCGGCGGAACTCGCGAAGTACGCCGCCAACGCGTTTCTCGCCATGAAGATCAGCTTCATCAACGAAGTCGCGGATCTGTGCGAGGCCGTTGGGGCGGATGTCAAAGAGGTGGCGGACGCCATCGGGCGCGATGGCCGGATCGGGGACAAGTTCTTGCACCCTGGCCCGGGGTACGGCGGCTCGTGCTTCCCGAAGGATGTCTCAGCCTTGATCAAGACGGCGCAAGATGCCGGTGTGCCCTTGAGCCTGATCGAACAGGTCGAAACCGTGAACGCCACACGCAAACGTGACATGGCACGGCGCGTGGTCGAGGAAATGGGCGGTGACGTCAACGGTAAGACGATCGGTATATTCGGTGTGACGTTCAAGCCGAATACGGACGACATGCGCGAGGCGCCAAGCCTGAACATTCTGCCAGCATTGAAAGCTCAAGGTGCCCGTGTGCAGGCCTACGACCCCGAGGGCATGGAGAATGCGCGCGAGATGCTCGAGGGCATCACGTGGTCGGATAGCGCGCTCGGCGCGGCCGAAGGCGCGGATGCCGTTGTTGTTGTCACGGAGTGGAACGAGTTTCGCGGCCTCAACCTGGCGGATGTGAAGGCGCGGATGCGCGGCAACGTCCTTGTTGATTTGCGCAACATCTATGCGCGGGACTTGGCGGAACATCACGGGTTTCGCTACCGGGGGATAGGGCGTTAGCGGTCGAGAGGGCCAACCGCGGCAGTTCTAGATTCAAATAGGTCGAGAACCGATCCATTGGCGCAAACGCTGCCGAAGGGCATGGTACTGGGTGGGCCTCCTCGGCTCTTCGATCACGTCAACCTGTGGCAAATGTAACGCGCTGGGCATCGTAGCAGGAGGTGCTGCTGCAGGATCTGCCGGCGTGGCAGAGCTGCACGCTTCCGAGGTGTTCTATATGTTTTCCAGCGCTCTACGCAGTTTTCTGCGCTCATCGTTCATCTTCTGCGCTTTAGAAAACCAAACTATCAGACGTCGAACGCTAGTTGACTATCCACAGAATCATCAGATAACGCAGTGCTGCGCTTCTCAGTTTAGCTCATTTCAACCACATATTGTGAGGCCCTGAGTTGGCGGCCCCGAGACATCTCGATGACGATGCTCTTACGGCTTGTTCAACAACTCGACGCTTGGCAGTGGGCGGTGCGTCAGGTCGCCGGACCACACGCCGCGACGCTGGATGTGACGCCCGTCGTCACATCCGACGTCACCAGCCATCAATGCGTTCGCGTACACAAGAGCCTGCTTGTTGGGCTTTGCGGAGTGGCGAGCTTTCTTGGTCTTGCCGTTCACACTGCATCTGCGCAGACGAACGTTTCCTTTGGCCCGTTGCAAACGCCTGTTTCCATTACTGCTGGCAGTGCCCCTGACTTCTTAGGCATCACGACGTCCGTTTCCCCGCCTCTCACGGTCAGTACCGGGATATCGGGAGACGCGACAATATCGTTTACCCAATTCGAGGGTATTGCGGCCTCGGGTGGGACGGGTAACGCGATCCCTCTGGTGGCGATCATTGACGGGGAGATTGTTGCAGTCCGAGATTTAGCCGGCGAATTTCAGCTGACCACCCCGCAGGTCATCAACAACGAAGGTTGCTTGAACTTAACGGGCTCACAATTGCAGCAAGTCGAGCTCACAATCGATCGTTTTGTTTTGGCCAGGCATCTGGTGGACGGACAGGTCACGATACAACTCAGGCTTGGAAACAACGATCCCTCAACATTCGATGATTGCTTCTTTGCGGGGCGGCCAAATCTCACGGCGTCTGGATCGTTGCAGTTCAACGGAACGGCCGCGTCATTCAGCGTCAATAAATCGACGCCCGCCGTCAGTTATCTGGCTGGCCAAAACCTGACTTATGATTTTGAGATCGTAAACAGTGCCAATTCTGTTTTAACTGGGCTTGCTATCAGCGATCCTCTGATCCCGGGCCTGTCTTGTCCGCAGTCGACGATGGAGGCGAACACGACCTTGATGTGTCAAGGAACGTACACCGTTCCGTCGCCGGCCGCCCCGACGTCGATTACGAACACCGTGACGGTGTCGACGGATCAAGGGAACGAGAACGGCTCCCACACGATCTATCGAACCGACCAGCTCACGTTGTCCGCGACGTTAAGTGCCGATACCACGCCCTATACCAGCGTTGGCAATACCCGCTTGATCTCCGTCCTGGTGACGAACACGGGGCTCGGGCCATTGTCAAACCTGGACGTTGACGTATCGGTCGGCGGGTCCGTATTGGCAGCCTCGTGTCCGACAACAGACCTGGCGCCGACCGCCGCAACAACATGTTCGCTGACTTATGCAGTCACACAGGCTGACCTGGATGCAGGATCGGTCAGTGCCACGGCGACGGTCGACACGCTACAAACGACTCCGCAAACGACGAACACGGAAACGATTTCGGCAACGCAGTCACCGGCGCTGACTGCGGTGAAGAGCTCGCCCCTAACCGATTATGATTTGGTTGGTGACGTACTCACCTATCAGATCGTGGTAACAAACACCGGCAACATTACGCTAACGGGTCTGGTGGTTGACGACCCACTCACAGGCGACGAGGCATGCCCGGCAACCTCGATCGCACCGTCGAACTCCGTTACCTGCACAGCCAGTTACACGGTGCAGTATGCTGACATTGTCAATGGCCTTGTGAGCAACACAGCCACGGCCGATACCGACCAAACGGCCCAAATCAGCACCAATACGGTGATTATCAATGGGCCCACACTTCCATCCATTGTAGCGACCAAGCGCGCTCTGGACGATCGATACACCGCGGTGGGCGACGTGCTCGCCTACGAGATTGTTGTGACGAACAACGGCAACGCCGTACTGACTGGCCTGACGATCGATGATCCACTGACCGATGACGAGGCATGTCCCGTGAGTTCGTTGGCGCCGTCAGCGTCGACGACGTGCACAGCGACATACACGGTCACGTTCGATGATCTGCGAAATGGATCCGTCGCAAACACGGCGTTTGCAGCTTCAGATCAGACCGCTGCTGTGACGACCAACCAAGTGATCGTCAAGTTTGATCCGTCTGGTGTGCGAGAGCGCACGAAGCGGGTGATCAGCAATTTCATGAGCCGGCGAGCCGACTTGATAACGGCATCGGAGCCCGATCTTACGCGGCGCCTCACGAGAAAACCAACGGGCACGACGCCGTCCGGATTGCCGCTGGTTGCGAACGGTACAAGAGACAACCTTCGTTTCTCTTTCGCGACGGGTCTTCAGGAGCTGTTGAAATCAAGGAGCATGACGCAGCGGGTGAACGCGACGCGTGCAAACTTGGCAGGTGTCGTGGTCGATTCAAAACCCGCCGAGACGTTTCAGGGCTTCGACATCTGGACCCGCGGCCTGTGGGCCAAGTCGGATTTCGAAGATACGGAGCATGAGTTTGGGTTGATCTATCTTGGGGTCGACTATCGCTTCGAAGATAAGGTTGTTGTTGGATTATTGGGTCAGTTCGATTGGACCAAAGACAATGACCGGCCACAGCTGACCAGAACGAGCGGTAAAGGTTGGCTCATTGGCCCCTATATCGTCGCCCGGCTACACGATAACCTGTTATTCGATGCCCGCATTGCTGGCGGGCAGTCCTATAATAATGTCAATCCGATCGGCTATTACGTCGACGATTTTCAAACAGACCGAATGCTTGCGAGGGCTCGCTTTACTGGAGATTACAGTTCGGGCCATTGGCACGTGGCCCCGCATATCGGTGTCGTGTATTTTCGCGAACGTCAGAAGGACTATGTCGACAGTCTCAATATTGCGATTCCTGGGCAAACGGTTTCACTTGGACGTCTTACATTTGGCCCCGAGTTTTCCTATCGCTTTGGTCGCCCCGATTGGTTCTATTTGACGCCAAGCTTCAAGCTGACCGGAATCTGGGATTTTGATCAAGCCAATATCGTTGACCTCGAAACTGGTGCAGCGAGCGAAAAAGCCGATATTCGAGCGCGGGTTGAGGTCGGGCTGACTGGTTTGCTCACCAACGGCGTCAGCATTAGCGGTCGCGGTTTTTACGACGGTCTTGGCAACGACGAACTGGAGAGTTACGGCGGCAACCTGGCGGTGCGGGTTCCGCTGCAACCGTGAGCCGGCCCATCGTGATCGGATGTCACGGTTGTGCCGCAACTCACTGCGACAGGACCCGTCGTCATTCATTTAAGTCGAATTGAAAGCGTGAGGGGTGCGCGATGCGATTGATCATGGTTGCGCTAGCTGCAAGTGCACTGGGAGGCGCCGTATGGGCTCAGACCGGCACGCCGCCGGCAACCGGTGCGCCGGGCATCGTCACAGACGGCTCCAAAAACACGACGGTTGGTGGGGCAGCAGCTGCGCGCAGTGGTGACCGGACGACAAGTGGTTCCGCTGTCGTCGGCGGATCGAAGAATGTCTTCATCAACGGAAAACCGGCCGCGCGCGTGGGGGACCGGACCAATTGTGGCGGCGTTGCGATCTCCGGGAGCAGCAATGTCTTCGTCAACGGCAAACCTCTCGTGCGTTCCGGTGATCTGACGACGGGGTGCAACTAGCAAGCATCCGATCTCGGTCGTTTTCAATAGTTTGCGCGTCGTGTGCAAGGGAGCGGAGCGTGGTAACTGTGTTGCGGGTTGGCGCCGCCCGATTGGCGATGATTGCTTGCCTCTTGGCGAGTGTGGCCAGCTCATCGGCTTTGGCCAAAGAGCCTTCGGCGGAACTCAAAAACCTTCGGGCGATCTCTGCCGACTTTTATCAGGCCGGCGCTTACACCGAAGCCTTGATGTTCGCACAGCAGGCGTTGGCCAAGACCATTGAGGAGTTCGGCGCAGAGTCGCAGGAAGCGGCGATCTGGACCTACAGCTTGGGATTTGTCGCTGACAAGGCCGGGCGCAACGACGTTGCGATCGAGAGCTATCTGAGCTCGGTGAAGACCCGCGAGAAGGTCTACGGACCAGACAGTGCGGGCACGGCGCAGGCATTGGAGAAGCTGGGCGCCGCATACCTGCGCGACGGACAGTTAGGACCCGCACGGACGGCCTTCCTCCGCGTTTTGCAAATTCGCAACGACATTCTTCCCGGGCAATCCCATCCGTTTTCCGCAACCGCGTTGGCACATGTTGCGAGCGTCGATCTGGCGGAGGGCAAGGTGCAGCCGGCACTCGCGCGGTTCCGGCAGGCTGTTAACTTGCTCGGCAAGGAAGATCTCACTGTTTTGGCAAAGGAATATCAGCGACAGGTCGTGGCGCGGAAGCGCTTCGCGTTTGTCGGCCTTGCGCGCGCGGCCATGATGGCGACATCGCGGCCAGGCGCAAATCGGACCGTGTTGTTCGCAGAGGGCTTCCAGGCGGCGCAACTTGCGTGGCGGACATCCGCGGCAGCTGCGATCGCGAAAATGTCGGCAAGGCTCGGCGCCGGTGAAACGCCTTTGGCGCGGGACGTCCGTACTGTCGACGATATCGCAAGGCGTGTGGAAACGCTCAACGACCAGGACATGAAGCTGCTCGCGGACTGGAGCAAGACAACCAACGCGAGTTCCGAGTATGTCGCGGCGCGGGACGCCATGACCAAGCTCAGTCTGGAACGTCAGCGTGGCGCGCAGCCCTATTTCAAACGGCAGATGCAGCTCTCACAAGAAATCACGAAGCTCAACAAGACCTGTCCGCCAGGCCAGAAAAAACCGGGATGCGACGGCAGTCTGGAAAAGCTCAACGCGTTGTCTAAGGAACTGTCCGAGTTGGCGCGCAAGTCGCAGGCCGCCCAGGGCGATCCGCAAGCCATTGTCGCCGCGTCGAAGCGGCTGCAAGCGGCCGAGGCGGCGCTTCCCGGCTACCCCGTTTTCAAAGCGACACGCGACCGTCTGTTGAAGGAGAAGTTTGCGCTTGAGCAGCAGTTGCGCGAATTGCGTAAGGTGGTTGCCGGCCGATACCCCGCCTACAAGGCGCTTGTTGACCCGCAACCTCTGTCTCCGCGACGGGTCCAGGAGATCCTTGGCGGCAGCGAGGCGCTGGTGCTGCTGCTGTCGGGCGAGAAACGCAGTTATGTCTGGGCGATCACGCGCGATCAGGTTGCCTGGTCCGAAATCAAGGCGACCGCTGAGGAGATCGCGGCTGATGTCGCCGATTTGCGCAAGGCGCTCGATCCGTTGGCGGCGCAAAAGTCTGGCGTGGCGACACCGTTTGACCTCAACCGCGCGCACAAGCTCTACAAGCTGGTGTTCGGTGGCGTTGAATCGGCCCTGACCGGCAAGACCCATCTCGTCTTTATACCGACCGGCCCGATGACGAGTTTGCCGCCCCAAGTGCTGGTCACGCGTCCACCGGCTGCCGGTCTCACGTCTGAGCGTGCGCTGCGGGAAGCGGCCTGGCTTATCAGGCGGACAGCGTTGAGCGTCTTACCGTCGGTGCAGAGTTTGGAGGCGCTGCGTCGTCTCGCGCCGCAAAGTGGGGCCAGTCGCGCATTCATCGGAATTGGAGACCCGGCACTTTTTGGGCCCAATGCCTTACCGAAACCTGCGCGGGGCAAGCCGTCGAATGCCGTCTTGGCATCGCGCGGCGCAACGAACGCATCATTCTACCGCGGCAATCTCGCGAACGTGCGGGCGGTTCGTGCGTTGACGCCGTTGCCCGATACGGCCCAGGAGCTGCAAGCAATCGCGCGCGTTCTCGGTGCCGGACCCGACGACGTGCTGTTGCGCAACGAGGCCCGTGAGTCGATCATCAAAAGCCGATCGCTGAAGTCCTATCGGGTCGTGCACTTTGCGACGCATGGCTTGGTTTCCGGCGAACTCAGCGGGCTTGCGGAACCGGCACTGGTCCTGACGCCGCCTGAGCAACCGACCGCTGAGGACGATGGCTTGTTGACCGCGTCCGAAATCGTCACCCTGTCCCTCGACGCAGACTGGGTCGTCTTGTCCGCGTGCAACACCGCGGCCGGTGATGACATCGGTGCGGAGGCGCTCTCAGGTCTCGCGAGAGCCTTCTTCTTTGCCGGCGCGCGGGCATTGTTGGTGTCGCACTGGTCGGTCTTCTCTGATGCCGCCGTCAAACTTACCACGACCGCGTTTGGTGCCCTGCGCCGGAGCCAAGAACGTGGAAAGCCGATCGGTCGTGCGGAGGCCCTGCGCCAATCGATGCTTGCGCTGATCGACGATGGCAAATCGCCAGCGTACTGGGCACCGTTCGTCGTTGTCGGTGACGGCGGTCGCTGATCGCGATCGGGGGGGCGGTGGACAATCCCCCGTATGCCGCCGCAGGATGCCGACGCGACCGCGCGTCAAAGCGCTGCCTTTGCGTGATCGCCGGACGGGGCCTATTCTCCTGGCCCCGATCTTTGTTGGCGAGATACGATGCCCTCTGCTTCTCTACCGGCTTCAGTTGACGAAATCCGTGACGCCCTGATCCGCGGCGGTTATCTGCCCGATGATGCCATTGCGACCAGCGTGTTTCTTGCGCTCAAACTGGGCCGCCCGATTCTGCTTGAAGGTGAAGCCGGTGTCGGCAAAACCGAGATCGCGCGTGTCTTGGCTGCGGTCCTCGGGCGTACACTGGTGCGTCTGCAGTGTTATGAAGGACTGGATCTCGCCAATGCCGCCTACGATTGGAATGTGGCGCGGCAACTGATTCACATCCGCGCAGCCGAGGCCGCGGGGCAGGCCGGTAGTGCGGCCGCTTTGGAAGCCGATCTCTATACGCCCAACTATCTGCTGGAACGACCTCTACTGCGCGCGCTCGAACTGTGTCGTACGGGACCACCACCCGTGTTGCTGATTGACGAACTCGATCGCGCTGATGAGCCCTTTGAGGCGTTTCTTCTCGAGTTTTTGGCCGACTATCAAATCACGATCCCCGAGCTTGGGACGATCAAGACCGAGACGCCGCCAATTACGATCCTCACGTCCAATCGCACGCGCGAAGTGCACGATGCTGTGCGGCGGCGCTGCTTCTATCTCTGGGTGGACTTTCCATCGGCGGAGCGCGAGCTGGAGATTTTGAAGCTCAAGGTTCCCGACGCGTCGGCCGCACTGGCGGAGCAGATTGTTGGGTTCGTCCAGCAGATCCGCGAGATGGATCTTTATAAGAACCCCGGAATCGCTGAGACGATCAATTGGGCGCAAGCGTTGACGGCGCTGAACGCTGTGGCGCTCAATCCCGAGGCCGTGCAGTCCACGCTTGGCACATTGCTGAAGTATCAGGACGACATTGCCCAGCTCCAGGGCAGCGAGGCGGCCCGTGTCCTCCAGAATCTAAAGAGTGATGCACAACAGGCCGCTCCAACATCCTAAGCGGTCGGCCAGTTTCGGAGGGCTCTCATGATCAAACCAGGCCGGAACATCGCGATGAAAGTGCCGCAGTTTCGCTGGGAGGAGACCGTCGCGTTTTATCGGGACCGCGTCGGCCTTCCGGTCACGCGAACGGAGGCAAACACTGTGGCGTTCGCATTCGGAGACGTGACCTTGTGGATTGATCGGATCGCAACACAAAGCCAGACGGACATCTGGCTGGAGTTGATTGCCGATGATCCCGACGGCGC
>JBCCOV010000192.1:0-9737 GCA_039039985.1 Pseudomonadota bacterium
GCACATTCGAAATGTCTTTCCCCATCCAACGGATGGCACCGGACGAGATTGGATGCTGGCCAACGATAGCTCTGAGGAGACTGGTCTTGCCGACGCCGTTGCGCCCAAGCACGCACGTGACAGCACCGGGCCGCGCCTTTAGCGTAATGCCCCGCAAGGCGTGCGCAGCGCCATAGTGCAGATTGATATTGTCGACTTCGAGCATCAGTAGACTCGCGTTTCGGCAATCACCGACCAAGATAGACTTCAATGACGCGATCGTCCGCCGAGACAGAATCGATCGAGCCTTCAGCAAGAACTGCACCTTCGTGCAGACACGTGACCTTCACGTCCAGTGCGCGCACAAATGCCATGTCGTGCTCGACGACGACAACCGAGTGGGTCTTTGCGATATCGCGGAGCAAAAGCGCAGTGTCCTCCGTCTCACTATCGGTCATGCCGGCCACAGGTTCGTCGACAAGCAGCAGCTTCGGATCTTGAGCCAATAGCATGGCGATCTCCAGCCACTGTTTCTGGCCATGGCTGAGATCGCCGGCCGGTCGATCGCGGTGCTGGATCAACCGAACGCGCTCGAGGATCGGATTGATCTCATCATCGCCAATCGCGTTCCGGCTGCCGAGCAACGCCGACAATGTTGTGCGGTTTCCCGCCAGCGCTAGTCGAACATTGTCGGAAACGGTATGGCTCTCAAAAACCGTTGGTTTTTGAAACTTTCGCCCGATTCCAAGATCGGCAATCGCGGCTTCGTCAAGCTTCGTCAGGTCGTGTTCGCCACTGAACAGAACCTCGCCGGTATCCGGGCGCGTCTTCCCCGTAATGACGTCCATCATCGTCGTTTTGCCAGCTCCATTCGGCCCGATCACAGCGCGCATCTCACCCGGCTCAAGCACCATGGAGAGCGCATTCAGCGCTTTGAAGCCGTCGAACGACACACTGACATTGTCGAGATAAAGAACACTCGGCGTGGCAGTCTTCGAAATCATGATTCACTCCGCCGGCTGCTGCGCAGCGTCGTCGGGCGCTGTCGTCGTTTTGTCCTGCCGCCGGGACCGCCGTGATGCAATCCAGTCCGTGAACGTACCGACAATCCCCTTCGGCAGGAGCAGCGTCGCTCCAACAAACATCGTACCCAGAACAAACAGCCAGTAAGGTGCGAAGGCGCCGGACGTGAATGTCGTCTTCGCGAAGTTGACGACGACGGCACCAAGTGCGGCGCCGACAAGCGTTCCGCGCCCACCGATTGCAACCCAAATCACGGCCTCGATCGAGTTTGCCGGCGTGAACTCAGAGGGGTTAATAATGCCGACTTGCGGCACATAGAGTGCGCCTGCGACGCCGGCCATGCAGGCCGAGACCACGAACGCGACAAGCTTATAGTTCTCGACCCGGTAGCCGAGGAACCGCGCCCGGCTTTCCGCATCACGCACGGCCACCAGCACTTTGCCGTAGGTCGACGTCACCAGGAGCCGGGCGATGATGTAACTCAGGGCGAGCGCCGCCACCGAGATGACGAAAAGTGCAACGCGCGTGCTCTGTGCCTGCACATCAAAGCCGACGATGTCCTTGAAATCCGTCAGGCCGTTGTTGCCGCCAAAACCCATTTCATTGCGGAAGAACGCCAGCATGAGTGCATAGGTCATCGCCTGCGTAATGATGGACAAGTAGACGCCGGTTACGCGCGATCGAAACGCCAACCATCCGAACACGAAAGCGAGGAGACCGGGAACCAGGAGCACCATCAAAAGAGCGAATGGAAACATGTCGAAGCCGTACCAGAACCACGGCAACTCTTTCCAATTCAGGAACACCATGAAGTCCGGCAGGATCGGATCGGCATAGACGCCACGGGTTCCGATCTGGCGCATGAGGTACATGCCCATCGCATAGCCGCCGAGCGCGAAAAATGCGGCATGGCCAAGCGACAGGATTCCGCAGTAGCCCCAAACCAGATCCAACGCGACTGCGAGAATGGCATAGCAAACGTATTTGCCGAGCAGCGCCACCGCGTAAGTCGGAACATGAAATGGCGAGGTCTCGGGCAAGAGCAGGTTTGCCGCGGGAACCAATATCGCGGCGAGAACGAGAATGCCGAGAAAGATGCGGCTCGCCGTATCGCTGAGGTTGAAGAGCGCGCGCGTGATCATGTTTCGACTGCCCGCCCTTTGAGCGCGAAGAGGCCGCGAGGTCGCTTTTGAATGAACAGAATCAACAGCACGAGGATCAGGATTTTCGCTAAGACGGCACCGGCCCACGGCTCAAGGAGTTTATTGGTGATACCGAGCGCGAACGCTGACACGAGCGTGCCCCAGAGGTTGCCCACCCCGCCGAAAACAACAACCATGAAGCTGTCGATGATGTAGTTCTGCCCCAGGTTCGGGGATACATTGTCGATCTGGCTCAGTGCGACCCCAGCGATCCCGGCAATGCCAGATCCAAGCCCGAACGTCATTGCGTCAACATAGCCCGTGCGTATGCCCATGGACGCCGCCATGCGCCGGTTTTGAGTAACAGCGCGCATTTGGAGGCCGAGCGTCGTGTATCGCAAGATCATCAAAAGACACGCGAACACAACCAGTGTGAACACGATGATCCAAAGCCGGTTGTAGGTAATCGCCAACCCCATGAGTTCGAAACCGCCGGACATGTACGACGGCGCGCCGACCTCCCGATTGGTGGGGCCGAATATGGTGCGCACCGCCTGCTGCAGGATCAAGCTGACGCCCCACGTCGCGAGCAGCGTTTCCAGCGGACGACCGTACAGAAAGCGTATGATCCCACGCTCGATCGCAATGCCGACCGCACCGGCGACTAAGAAAGCCGCCGGGATTGCGACCAGAAGCGACATGTCGAATGCGTCCGGCGCGTAAGCGCGAAACACTTCTTGGACGACAAACGTTGTGTAGGCGCCGAGCATCACCATCTCGCCATGCGCCATGTTGATCACCCCCATCACACCGAATGTAATGGCGAGCCCAATAGCCGCGAGTAGGAGAACAGATCCAAGCGACAATCCGTAGTAGATGTTCTGTGCCTGTCGCAGCGCCGCGAGGCGTTGCTCGATGCCTTTCACCGCTGATGTCGCCGCATCGCGTACTGTGGCAGATTCGGCGGTGATTGCAGGGCGAAGCGCCGCGATTGCATCTTGATCGCCGCGCGAACGGAGAACTCCGATTGCCACGACCTTGTCGGCATCGGACCGGTCCGACGATGCGACGATCAAGGCAGCTCGTGCTTCTTCAAATGCGCGCTTGACCGATGGATCTGCTTCGCTTTCGACGAGCTTATCAAGCGCTGCAAGATCTTGAGACGACCGCGCTCGGAAGATGGCTTCTGCCGCGGCGATCCGCTTGGCCGGGTCGGCTGCGCGTAGGCGCAAAGTGCCCAACGCAGATTTGATGACGTTTCTGATGCGGTTGTTGACTCGCACGCTCTTGGCCCCATCTGGGCGCGACGGCGTTTGCGCATTCGTCATGAAGTCGAAGTAGTCCCGTCCGACGCGAAACACAGCTGTTTCGGAACCCGGTACGATGTAGACGCGGCGGCGACTGAGCGCGCTTAGAATCTGGGCCGCATGTTCGGCGCCCGAAGCGGCGACCACGTCAATGCCATCAATCGTCTTGTCAAAGGAATTGGCAGAGAACAAACCAATCGCGCGCTTGAGTTCAGCTTGCACGTTGGCTTGATCAGAGGCCGTTGCCGGGTGAACCGCAAAGCCCAAGCTGCCAGCGATCAGCAGTGCGGTGATGCAGGTCCATTTGACCAGCAAGTGCATGAAGCGCCCTCGAAGTCTTCATCGTCATACAAGCGGAATGTGCGCGATGGGCGGATTGCTGCCCGCCCATCGCTGTACGACAGTTGACGTCAAGCGCCGCCGCACTTGCCAGTCTTGGAATTGAAGTTGCCGCACTTCTTGCCCGGCCAGTCGGACACCAGATCTTTTGAGCCCGGCAAGAAATCGGACCAGGCATCGCCCGGCACCAGCCCATCTGTTTTCGAAACCACATCGAACTGGCCATTTTCGAGGATCTCACCGATCAAGACCGGCTTCGTGATGTGGTGGTTCGGAAGCATCTCGGACATGCCGCCCGTCAGGTTTGGCACCTTCACGCCGATGATCGAGTCAATGACCTTGTCCGGATCTGTCGACTTGGCCTTCTCGACCGCCTTCACCCACATGTTGAAGCCGATGTAGTGCGCTTCCATCGGGTCGTTCGTGACGCGCTTCTCGTCCTTGATGAACGCTTTCCACGTTTTGATGAACGCGGCATTTTCCGGCGTGTCGACCGACTGGAAGTAGTTCCAGGCTGCCAGGTGACCAACGAGGTTAGACGTATCGATGCCGGCCAGCTCTTCTTCGCCGACGGAGAACGCAACAACCGGAATGTCAGTGGCCTCGATACCCTGGTTTGATAGTTCTTTATAGAACGGCACGTTGGCATCACCGTTGATCGTCGATACGACCGCGGTCTTCTTGCCTGCCGAGCCGAACTTCTTGATGTCCGCCACGATCGTCTGCCAGTCGGAATGACCGAACGGCGTATAGTTGATCATGATGTCTTCGGACTTGACGCCCTTGGCCTTGAGATAGGCTTCGAGAATCTTGTTGGTGGTCCGCGGGTAAACGTAGTCGGTGCCGGCGAGCACCCAACGTTTTACCGAGCCACCTTCTTCGCTCATGAGATAATCAACTGCTGGGATGGCCTGCTGGTTCGGTGCCGCGCCAGTGTAAAAGACGTTGCGCTCGCTCTCCTCGCCTTCGTATTGGACGGGGTAGAACAGCAGAGAGTTCAGCTCTTTAAAGACAGGAAGAACAGATTTCCGTGACACAGAGGTCCAGCAGCCAAAGACGACGGAGACCTTCTTTGCGGAAATCAGTTCGCGTGCTTTTTCCGCGAACAATGGCCAATTCGACGCCGGGTCGACGACCACGGCTTCCAGTTTCTTTCCGAGCAATCCGCCTTTCTTGTTCTGCTCTTCGATCAGCATCAACATAACGTCTTTCAACGTCGTCTCACTGATCGCCATCGTACCTGACAACGAGTGCAGGATCCCGACCTTGATCGTATCTTCCGCCTTGGCGCCGCCGCTTAGTCCAAGCGAAAGCGACACCGCCAAAGCCGCGGACGCGAACATCGATCTCCGCGTGATTGCCATTCAAAATCTCCAACAGAAGTTGTTTGCACCAGGGGTGTTATGGCAAGTCACGTGCCAGACGCCGCATGATCGGGCTGCGGCGGTCCAATCCTTTGTTTTGATGAACTTTTTCTAAAATCTTGCGATGCGTAGTGCGCAGCCGTTAATCACACAGGTCGCGCAAATTGATCACGCATTGCGCTCAATATGCATGCAAATTGGACTCTGATGAAATTTTGTGCAATTCGCTTCCGCATGGTGATGTGTGGGTTGCGTGTTAGCGTGGTGCTGCTGGGCTGATGCCTGGCCGAGGTTGTTTGCACCACATTCCGCCTCGGGCCCCGCACCACGTGCGGGGCTGCCGGGGTTTTCGGCCCACCGGCAAACCATGTGCGCAACCTCAAACCACGTCTGCGATGGCAGCGCGCCCGAGATCGGCACATGACCATTCGCCGATGCGTAGACGGCCTACCGCGTTTGGCGGATATCGGGGAGGAACCAGGTGAGCAATCCGATAGCCGGCAGCCAGGCACACAGCTGGAATACCGCATAGATGCCACTGTGATCCGCCAGCTGTCCCCAAAGCGCGGCCGCAACTGCGCCAAGGCCGAAAACCAAGCCGTAAAACAGCCCCCCGATCAAGCCGACCCGACCGGGCAGAAGCTCCATTGCGAACACCAGGATCGCCGCAAACGCGCTGGCCATGATCAAGGCAACGAGCGTGGACAGCACAACCGTCCAGAACAGGCTCACGTACGGCATGAGCAATGAAAACGGCAAGGCCCCGAGAATCGAGAACCAGATAATACGGCGGCGCCCAATGCGGTCACCCAGCGGACCACCGACAAGTACCCCGATCGCGCCTGCGAAGAGGTAGACGAACAACAGGAGCTGCGCCGTCTCGATTGAAACGTTGAACTTATCGATCAAGAAGAACGTGTAATAGGACGTAATCGAAGCTTGGTACGCGCTCTTCGAGAACATGAGCACGATCAGCACGACCACAGCAAAGAGCACACCCGTCCGCGCTTCGGTTTCAGCGCGATCTGCACGCGTCGCACGTAGCGCCATCAGATCCGGAATTTGTGCCGCATACCAGCGACCGACCCATGCAAGCACGGCCATTGCCAACAGTGCGGCGGCGCCAAACCAGGACACGCTGGCTTGTCCCCACGGCACGACCACAGCTGCAGCAAGTACCGGCCCAAGCGCGCCACCTGTTTGGCCACCGAGTTGGAAAATCGACTGCGCAAACCCCTGACGCCCGCCCGAAGCAGTGCGGGCAACGCGCGTGGCCTCTGGATGAAAGATCGATGAGCCTGTTCCCACCATCGCCGCGCCGATCAAGAGCATCGCGTAGTTGGCAGCCATGCCCAAGACAACCAAGCCGATCAACGTAAACGCCATGCCGACAACCATGGAGTATGGCATCGGACGCTTGTCCGTGTAGAAGCCGACCGCTGGCTGGAACAGCGACGCCGTCAGCTGAAAGGTGAACGTAATCATCCCGATCTGACCGAAGTCGAGGCCATGGACCTCCTTGATGATCGGATAGATCGCCGGCACCAGGCTCTGCATCATGTCGTTGAGCAGATGCGCGGCTGACAGCGCGATCAGCACCGGCAGCGTCGTTACGGTCAGAAAGGCAGGCGCGGCTTGCGCCGTTGCGATTGGCTTCTGCATAGCTCGATTAAGTGTTGTGTGAGGTTGTGCGCGACTTTAGCCGGTCCAGCGGCATTGCGCGACGCAATTGTTGCATACGTCGCATGCGTTCGCCACGATGCGGTATGTTTGCTCTGTTCGCGGTGTTCGGCGTCGGATGAGCTTATGCGGACAAGCTCAAGTCGTACAGCTCGACCCTGTTGCGCCCCGATCGCTTGGCCGCGTACAGTGCTTCATCGGCCTGCCCGATGAGGACTTCTGAGCTGAAGTCTGCGCTGCGTACAGTTGCAATCCCGAAACTGGCCGTGATGGCCTCCTTGGAACTGGCGCCGATAGCAAATGGCTCTGAGGCGATTGCAACGCGAAAACGCTCGGCGGCTGCAATGGCGGCTTCGGCGTCCGTATCCGGCAATAGTACGGCGAACTCTTCACCACCGACACGGGCCAGAAAGTCCAAGTTTTCGCGAATGCGAGCGACAATGCGCTGCGTTGTCTCCACAAGAACGACATCGCCTCCTGCGTGCCCGTGTGTATCGTTCGTGACTTTGAAGTGGTCAATATCAAAGACGATGAGACTGATCGGATGCGGGTACCGTTTTTGGCGTGCGCGCTCCTGATCCATCCGCTCGAACAATGCCCGTCGATTGTATGCGCCCGTCAGAGAATCCGTCGTCGCAAGGCGGGCCAGGATGACCTTTTGCTGCTCGCTGAGGTGCAGTGCACCAAGAAGACGGATCTGGTCATCAACGAATGAGGCGAGCTTTTTCAGCTTTTCGATTTCGAATTCGGCCCACGCGCGCGGAGCCGTGTCCATCACACAAAGCGCGCCGATTGACTCGCCATTGAAGCCGTGAATCGGCACGCCAAGATAAGCGACGATGCCAAGCTGCCCGACGTCAGGTTCGTTGCAAAAGCGTTGATCGGTACGAGCGTCGGCAACAGAACAGGGACTGCCAGTTTCGCGAACCTGTTTGCAAAATGCATGGCTGAGCAACATGTCCCGGTGAGACTGCCGAAGTTCCGGCAGATTAGACGCACACGTGGCTAGCTGATTGTTATCGTCACTCTGCACCACAGACACGATTGCGATCGGTACATTCGTGAATTCCGCAGCAAACTCGGTGATATAGTTAAATTTACGTTCAGCGGCAGCATTATTCAGGCTGATGACACCAGGTTCAATTGGCCGCTCAAACATGTGGGTTTCCACTTGCTCAGTACCGAACGCGTCGTCCGGTTAAGACAGCACCCGCATTCGGGCTTGCTACCTTGGTAACCGCCTGTCTCTTGCTACCGGGTGAACGGTGCCGAAGCACGGCCCATTTATTTTCATTTCGGTACAGTAGTCTTTACGAATAGTGAATCATCGTGCCACGCGACGCCTATCAATCCTGCGAGCAAGGGTTGCTTGGTTCTGCATCGACGGCGGCAAACGGATCCTGAAAAAATCAACCCCTCAACGCGTCAGCCCCTACCGCTTCGATATCGTGGATCAGTGTGACCGCAGTCCTTGTGGCGGCACCCGTTGCGATCACCATTTGCGGCAGCGTCATCCACTCCAACGTCCAGGCCGCACCGGAGCGCTCCTGCTCATGGACCATCGACTGATGGATCGCGGACACCAAGACGGCATTGAACCGAGCCAAAGCCACAAGGACCTCGGCCTTCACAGGGTTCTGTTTATGCGCCATCGTAGACGAGCCTCCCGTGCCGCGAACGGCAATTGTGCGCACCTCGTTTTGCGCCATCAGCGCAATGTCTTGACCGATCTTGCCGAGAGAGCCCGTCACCAACGATAGCCAATGTGCGAGATCGGCAATTCCACTTCGGTCCGTATGCCAACACCCATCGGAAGGGGGGAGGTCGAGTGCGTCGCCAAGCTGGTGGGCGACCTGTTCCGCGTCATCGCCAAGCTTCTCCAACGTCCCAGCCGCACCGCCAAACTGAAGCCGGACAACTTTCGGCAGCAACGTCGCGAGGCGTTCCTGGTGTTGATGAACCGGCTCCTTCCAGAGCCGCAGCCGATCCGCAACTGTAACCGGCACTGCACTTTGCATGCGCGTTTTGGCCATGAGCGATCTCTCGCCGAATTGCCGCTCCAGGGTCGATAGACTCTTCTCCAGTTGCGCAAGCCGCGGCAGCAGGACATGCGCGGCGTCTCGTAGCCGCAGTATCAAACTGGTATCGATCACGTCTTGGCTGGTTGCGCCAAAGTGCACGTGGCAACCATGCGGATCTCCAACGTGCGCGCGCAGCTGCCGCACGAACGCCGGAACAACGAGCCCATCGCGTGCAGCGGCTTCGCCAAGCTCTGAAATATCCGGCGAAAAGCTCTCCGCTGCGAGACGAATGGCATCAGCCGCTTCCGGAGGGATGACGCCGCAAGCGGCTTCAGCATTGGCCAGCGCGCATTCAAACCGGACCATGGCCGCAATATCGGCTTCTACGGAAAACAGGGATTGGATCTCAGCATCACCAAGCAACGATCCAAGCAGCGGCGCGTTAAAGCACGTGTATGACATGAGCGGCCTCGCGAATGACGTCAGGCCCGCCTTGCCGGATCTGATTGGTTTCTCTGCCGGCGATCAGATCTCGAGGAACACAGTTTCGTCGTTCCCTTGCAGACGGATATCGAAACGGTAGACCGGATCGCCTTCGCCATCCTGGCGCCGTGCAATCAACGTCGATCGCCGTGCCTCCGGGATCAGGTTCAGCACCGGGTCCGCGGTGTTTGCTGCGCCTTCGTCGCTGAAGTACAGCCTTGTGTACGCGTGGGTGAGCAAGCCCCGCGCAAACACACACAGGTTGACGTGGGGCGCCTGTGTGCCGTCGACCGAGCCCGGCTTGATTGTGCGAAAGATAAACCGCTGATCAGGGTCTGTTCCAGTGCCCATGCGGCCGAACCCCTTGAACGATGCGTTGGCATTGCGGGTGTCTGCTGC
>JBCCOV010000193.1:0-9607 GCA_039039985.1 Pseudomonadota bacterium
CTGCACGCACGAGAGCTTTGGCCTTGTTGATGCACTCCTGCTGCTCATTCTCCGGCACGCTGTCGTAAACCAAGCCGGCACCGGCCTGCACGTGCATCTCACCGTCCTTAACAAGGGCTGTGCGCAAGACGATGCACGTGTCCATGTTGCCATCGGCAGAGAAATAGCCGACGCAGCCGGCATAGGGCCCGCGCTTGTGCACTTCCAGTTCGTCGATGATCTCCATCGCGCGGACCTTGGGTGCTCCCGAAACCGTGCCGGCCGGAAATCCGGCCATTAGAGCATCGATTGCGTCGAGATCACCGCGAAGGCGCCCGATGACGTTGGAAACAATGTGCATCACGTGGCTGTAGCGCTCGATGATGAACTTGTCCGTGACCGACACGGAGCCGATTTCGGCAACGCGGCCAACGTCGTTGCGGCCGAGATCGAGCAACATCAGGTGCTCGGCGCGCTCCTTCGGGTCGGCGAGCAACTGTTCGGCAAGCAACTGATCTTCGCGAGCGCTCGCACCGCGCCGTGCCGTCCCGGCAATCGGACGAATGGTCACTTCGCCGTCGCGCGCGCGGACCAGGATTTCCGGACTGGAGCCGACCAACGCAAACGCATTGAAATTCAAAAAGAACAGAAACGGTGACGGGTTCGTCCGGCGCAGCGCGCGATACAGTGCAAATGGCGGGAGGTGAAACGGAAGCGTAAAGCGCTGGGACAAGACGATCTGAAACGCATCGCCAGCCGCGATGTAGTCTTTGGCCCGTTGGACCATATCCAGGTATCTGGCCGGTGAGGTATTCGATACCGGCTCGCCCGCCGCCACAAGCGTCTCTGCATCGTCTGCTTGATTTACGAGGTGGCCTGAGGGCATCGGCGCATCGAGTGCGGAAGCGACGGACGCCAAACGAACATGTGCCTCGGCGTAGGCCGTCCCTGCATCGATCCCGTCGATCGGGCGCACCGGTGTGACAACTGTGATTTCGTCTTTGACCGTATCGAAGATGACCATAACGGTCGGGCGCATCAATACGGCGTCGGGTACGCCAAGTGCATCCGGCGGACAGTTGGGAAGGTGTTCGACCAGCCGCACAGTATCATAGCCCATGTAGCCGAAAATACCGGCGACCATGGGCGGCAGCGCCGTCGGCAAATCGTCCGGCAGATCAATCCGGCTTTCCGAGAGCAGCTGGCGCAATGACGTCAGCGTGGCGGTTGGCTCTGGTTCGAACGCGTCCGGCGTGGTTGCCGCAGACCGATTGATTTCGGCTTGGTTGCCGTGTGCCCGCCAAACGAGATCGGGATCGAGGCCGATAATGGAATAGCGCCCACGGATGCTGCCGCCTTCCACCGACTCCAATAGAAAGCTCATGCGTCCGGGAGACGATAACTTCATGTAGGCCGAAACCGGCGTTTCGAGATCCGCAACGCGCGTTGCGGACACGACTTGGGCATGGCCTGCATCATAAAGGTCGGCGAAACCACCCGGTACTGGCGGCTCATGCTCTGCACGCGCTGATGGTGATGCCCCCTGAGGAGGCTTGCGGTCGGCGGTAGAACCCGTTGCGCCGCCGATGCCCGTCTGTTTGCGGCCCGTCTGTTTGCCGCGTGCGGAAGAGGTTCGTTGTTTCGATGCGGCCATTACTGCGGTGTGATCCCGAGCGTTTGGTTCAACACGGCCGTATTAATCGAAACATCGATTTCCGTGCGCAAGGCCGCGAGATACTGGGCCAGCACATCGTTCCGACGCTGCGCGCGCAGTGTGTTGGTCAATTGCGTCTTTTCTTGATCGGTCATCGGCTTGGCCGGCGTGATGCTGTCCAACACAATGACGACGCGGCTCTTGCCATCGGAGGCGACAATCGACGTGGCGTCGCCTTTGCCTAACCGAAAGGCCTGGGCGATGGCGCTCGACGGCAAACCGGTGATCGATCCGGATCGTTTGACGTCGCCGCTGGTTTCGACCTTGGCCGAGAGCGGCTCAGCGACGGCTGTGGCCGTCTCGCCCGTCTTAATGCGGTCGACAAGTTTCGTTGCGACTTCGCGCAGCTTTTTCGCGCGTTCGGCCGCTTTCCATGCCGTCTCGACATCAGCTTTGGCGTTCTCCAACGTGCGCTGCTTATCGGGCGTCACGTCGAGAACATCGACCCAGCCGTAGCCGCCACCGCGCAATTCTACGGCCTCATTCTCAACCCCGACGGCCCCGTCGAATGCCGATTGCAACAGCGCACGGGCATTTGGTCCGGTGACGACCTGTTTGCCGTCCGCACCCTTGCCGGTGTTGTCGACCGCGTCGATTTCTTTGAAGTCCAGCTTGAGTTCCTTGGCAATTTCGGCCGGTGTTTTGCCGTCAAGTCGCAGGTTGTCGACTTTGGTGACAAGGGCCTGAACTTCCTCGCCAATGCGCTCATTCACAAGTTCCGTGCGCAATCGGTCTTTCACATCGTCAAACGCTTGTTTCTTGCCCTCTTTAATGTCCAGGACACGCAACAACACGATGCTGAATTCGCCCTCGATCACCGCGGAGACTTTGTCCTTCTCCAAAGTAAACGCGGCTTCGGCGATTTTGCCGTCAATGAGCTGCGACTTGTCCAGAGTGCCGAGCTTCACATCGCTGTCTTTGACACCAGCCGCCTTCGCAACCTCAAGAAAGTCCTTGCCGCCTTCGATCTCGGCGCGCGCCTTTTCAGCCGCGGCCCGATCCGGGAACGGGATCTGCTCGATCTGACGCTGCTCTGGTGTATCGAAGCGTGTTGGGTTCTCGTCGAGACGGGCTTTCATGTCCGCCTCTGTCACAGTCATGGTCTTGCGTACGTCCGCCGGCAGGATCGAGAGAATGGTGATCTTGCGATACTCCGGCGTTTTGAAGTCACCTTTGCGCTGCTCATAGAAGGTTTTCAAAACCGACTCGTCGGGGGTCTTGATGTCTCCCGCCTTGTCCTCGCCAAGGGTGAAATAGCTGATCTTGCGGGCTTCGTTATTGTAGGCGTGCAGGATCTTCAGCATCGCATCAGAGACCACCGCGCTTTCAAGCAGAGGGCTCGTGATGATGCTGCGCAGTGCATCGCGGCGGCGCTCGTCAAGGAACCGCTCTTCGCTCAATCCGGCGCGCCGCAGCAGAGTGTCCAGGGCTTGGCGGTTGAAGTTGCCGCTTGAATCGTGAAATGACGGATCCTTCTGCACATCGCGTATAACGTCGTTCACAGCCAAGGCGAGCCCGAGATTTGTCGCGTGCTGATCAACGGTCGCGGACCCGATCATGCGCGAGAGCACGGAATCCGGAATGCGGAACAGCTGCGCTTGTTGCGTCGTCAACCGCCGGCCCATGCGCCGCGACATCGCGTCGAGCTCAAGACGATAACTGTCCTGGAACTCCTCCGAGGTGATCTCGTGGCCGCCGACGGTGGCGATCGCTCCCTGACTGTAGCCCCGCAGCATGTCCTCGATGCCCCATATCGCAAATGCCAGAATAAGGGGAAGGATCACGATCACCTTCACAAGCCAGCTGGATGCACCTTTGCGTATCGCCTCAAGCATGGGATTGGCACACTCTCTCGATAGATCGGGGCCCGATTGCGGGCATTTCATAGGCCGGTCGGCAACCGGCTGTCACTGGTTGAAGATATGACCGTCACCAGGATTGAACGCAAGTGCAGCTGGTTAACGTTGATCACAAGCCGGACCAGCCGATCCGGCCGGCCACAAGGATATCACCACGCTGAAATCGAGATCTTGCACCGGCCGCCAGGACGTGTAACCGCAAGCTGACCCATGTCATGGAGACTTCGGAATGCCCGACGTGCCGTCGCCGAAACCGCTTGTTGCCGGAAACTGGAAGATGAATGGGCTCTCGGAGAGCCTGGCTGTGGTGGAACAGGTCGCCGCGCACCTCGCCGATGGAGCGGGCCGTGCAGACGCTATGATCTGCCCGCCAGCGCAGTTGATTGCCGCTGCGGTCCGACAGGTCGCCAACCGGCCATTGGCGATTGGTGGGCAGGATTGCCACGCTTCACAATTTGGTGCGCACACCGGCGACATCTCTGCAGAGATGCTGGCGGATGTCGGCGCATCTGCCGTTATTGTCGGCCATTCGGAGCGGCGCGCCGATCATGGCGAAGCCGACGCCCTGATCCGGGACAAGGCGGCCGCGGGCCATCGCGCTGGCCTGACCGGGATCATCTGTATCGGGGAAACGGCCGGACAACGTGCGGCCGGCTTAACAGAGACAGTTGCTTTGCGGCAGCTGCGCGCGTGTATTCCCGATGGCGCTTCACATACGAATACCGTGATCGCCTATGAACCTGTATGGGCGATCGGGACGGGTTTGGTTCCAACTTCGGACGAGATTGCAACCACACATGGTGCGATCCGCCGCGAGCTTAAGTCTGTGATGGCTCACGGGGATGCCGTGCGCATTCTGTATGGAGGTTCGGTCAAGCCGACGAACGCGCACGAGATCCTGGGTATCGCTGACGTGAACGGCGCGCTCGTTGGTGGTGCAAGCCTGACCGCTGAGGATTTTCTCGGCATATTTGCCGCCTATGGCTAGCCAACTTGGCCCAGGCGCGGGACGCGTTGGCTCTCTAATGCGTTGGTCGGTGAAGAGGATTTGGCCGGCGAAGAGGATAGTGCATGAGCAGCAGATTTTCGGGGCTGAGCAAAAGTCGCGTCATGGGCACATCCGTCGCAGCGACAGTCTTGCCCTGCGTTATGGCGACGGTCATGGCATCTCACAGCGCTGATGCTCGGTCCCTTGATGCGGCATCTTGTCAATCACTTCTGGCCGAGCAAAAGGTCATGGAACGCGATGGTGTGAAAGCGCAGATCGAGCGTGGTCCGGAGTGGGCGAAGGACAATCTCGACGACGTCGGAATTCGCCGCATCCGCACCTACATTGCTCTTGAAGAGCAAATTTTGTTTCGCTGTCCGGCGGGATTCAAGAACGCCGTTGTCGTTGCGATCCGCCGTGGCAAGCGTCCATCGGGCGTTTTGCCGCCGTTACCGCTCAAAATCAGCGGTTCCGGGTTGCGTCCGCCGCCGCCACCGCCGTCTCAGGTGTCGTCTGGGGTGAGCGCGGTCGGGCGAACGACGATCGTTGTTGGCGGTGTGCCGGTGCCGGAGCGCAATCGCTGGAAGCGCGCCGTGACTCTGAGGATCGGCGGTGTGCCGCTGCCGGTGCGGCGGCCAAGCCAGGGAAATTGATGCGGGCAGCGGATTTGCAAGCCGATGGCACGATGTCTGCGCACACCAGCTTCGCTTTGTCGCGGTTTTGACGGCAGCCGGAGGCTGTGCGCAGCGTATCTCATCTGGCTTTTCGCGCAACGAGTCTGTAAAAAGCCAGATCTCCCGATTTCTGCGCGTCACGCCGCTTAGAGGACTATGATGGAACAATTCATCCTAATCATCCATCTCCTGATTGCTGTGGTGCTGGTCACACTCGTCTTGATGCAGCAATCCGAGGGCGGGGCCCTCGGCATGGGTGGTGGCGGCGGCGGAAGCGGTAGCTTCCTGACCGGGCGCGGCACAGCCAACCTGATGACCCGATTGACGGCTGGCTTCGGGGCCGCATTCTTTATGACAAGCGTTATTTTAACGTGGCTTGCGACGGACACGAGCACGCCGCGCTCGCGGTTCGATACGGCTCCCCCGCCGGCCACGAATCAACCGGCTCCAACGCCGTCACCGGGTTCTGCGCCACCGTCAGGCAACGCAACACCGGCTCCGGCGCAACCGGCAAACGAGGGCCTCGCACCGTTGCCATCGTTGCCAGGTGGTCGCTAGGCTGCGCCATTCGTGCGGTGCACGGGTGATGAAAGTCTGCGTCGCCGTGTTTCAGCAAGTTTGGAACCGGCGGCTGCACGAAGTTGGGCGTGATGCTGAATTGCCGCTTCGAATCGGCAGCACTTCTGGTTAAGTTGCAAGCCCATGCAACGGTACATTTTCATTACCGGCGGCGTGGTTTCCTCCCTCGGAAAAGGCATCGCCTCAGCCGCTCTCGGCGCGCTTCTTCAAGCGCGCGGATACTCCGTGCGCTTGCGCAAGCTGGATCCCTATCTCAACGTGGATCCCGGCACGATGAGCCCCTATCAACACGGCGAAGTTTTCGTCACGGATGACGGAGCCGAAACCGATCTCGACCTCGGTCACTACGAGCGGTTCACCGGCGTGCCGGCGACCCGGTCGGACAATGTGACAACCGGGCGGATCTACCAGCAGATCCTTGCCAAGGAGCGGCGCGGGGATTTTCTCGGCGGCACCGTGCAGGTCATCCCCCATGTCACGGACGCGATTAAGGCCTTCGTTCTGGATGGTAATGAGGGGGTCGACTTTGTTCTGGTCGAAATTGGCGGCACGGTTGGCGATATCGAGGGCTTGCCGTTCTTTGAAGCTATTCGACAGTTGGGCAACGAGCTGCCGCGCGGCGCGGCGGTCTACATCCACCTGACGTTGGTTCCGTTCATTCCCTCGGCCGGCGAGCTGAAAACCAAACCGACTCAGCATTCAGTTAAGGAACTGCGTTCGATCGGTATTCAGCCGGATGTGCTGTTGTGCCGGTGCGACCGCGAGATCCCGGCGTCCGAACGACGGAAGATCGCGCTGTTCTGCAATGTGCGCGAGAGCGCCGTTATTCAGGCGCTGGACATGGCGTCGATCTATGACGTTCCGCTCGCCTATCATGACGAAGGTCTCGATCGGGAAGTTTTGGACGCGTTTGCGTTGTCCGATGCGCCGCCGCCGGATCTCTCCCGTTGGCAGGGGATTTCGAACGCCATCGCGACCTATGAAGGCGAAGTCACGATCGCAATCGTTGGCAAATACACGGTGCTGAAAGACGCATATAAGTCGCTGATCGAGGCACTCACACATGGCGGCATCGCCAATGGCGTGAAGGTCAAGATCGAGTGGATCGAAAGCGAAGTTTTCGAAAAAGAAGATGCGGCACCTTATTTGGCCGATGTGCACGGGATCATCGTTCCCGGCGCATTCGGCGAACGCGGCGCCGAGGGTAAAATCCTCGCGACCAAGTTTGCACGCGAGCGTTTGGTGCCGTTTCTTGGGATCTGTTTCGGCATGCAGATGGCCTGCATTGATGCTGCACGCCACCTGGCTGGCATTGAAGGCGCGAGTTCAACGGAGTTCGGGCCGACTGATGAGCCGGTTGTTGGCCTGATGACCGAGTGGGTGCGTGGCAACCAGCTGGAGGAGCGGACGGAAACGTGTGACCTCGGGGGCACCATGCGGCTTGGTGCGTACCCTGCGGTTCTCGCCGACGACAGCCGGATTGCCGAGATTTACGGCTCACGCCAGATCAGCGATCGCCATCGCCACCGCTACGAGGTGAACACCGCCTATCGCGAACGGCTCGAAGCAGCCGGATTGCGGTTTGCCGGGATGTCTCCGGACGGCGTGTTGCCGGAAACTGTCGAGTATCCGGATCATCCCTGGTTTATTGGCGTCCAGTTCCACCCCGAACTCAAGTCCCGCCCGTTCGAGCCGCATCCCCTGTTCAAGAGCTTTATCGACGCGGCCGTCACGCAGAGCAGACTGGTGTGATCCCAAGAGCCCGAGCGATGTCGTACCCAACTGCCGGCAGACAGGCGAGCCGCCGACTGGACCCACGGCTCAACTGCCGGCAGGCAAGTTGACCACTAAAACGCCGGCTCTTGGAACTTTTCGTCGACCGGCACATGCATGGCGGTCATCAGGCGGTTGCCCTCTGTTGCGAGGCCAATGACGTTGAGCATTTCCATATACTGCTCCTTGGTCATGCCCTTGGCTTTCGCAAAGTGGCTGTGCGAGTGGATGCAGTACTCGCAGTTGTTCATTATCGAAACCGTCAGGTAAACGAGCTCTTTTTGAAGCGCGTCCAATGCGCCGGGCGCCATGATCTCTTTCGCCTTGTCCCAGTTGCGCTTCAGCATCGCGGGGTCATTGGCTTGCGCCCGCCAGGCGTTGTTCACAAAATCCGTACTGCGCGTTTCGCGGATATCATCGAACACCGCTTTAGCCTCAGGCGCAGCGTCGGCATCGGTCAAGATCTTAACGGTTGGCATCATTTGGTTATCCCCCCGGGTTGTTACTGGGTTGCGTTGACGTTCGTCTGCCAGTCCAGCATGGATGGGGAGCGCTGTCAGCCAGGGAGCCAATGTGATGGGGGACGCAGTTTCAGCGGCGCAGGACGCGCAGCCGCAGACCGTGATGGTGGGTGACGTTGCCTTCGGCCAGGACAAGCCGCTGGCGCTGTTCGCCGGCCCGTGCCAGCTCGAGAGCCGCGCACATGCATTAGAGATGGCGACGGCGATCAAGGACATCGCGACGTCACTGGGCATCGGTCTCGTGTTCAAGACGTCATTCGATAAGGCGAACCGGACGAGCCTGTCCGGCCAGCGCGGCCTTGGCCTGGATGCGAGCTTAGCGGTTTTCGCGGAGGTGCGCGAAACACTTGGTTTGCCCGTTGTCACCGACGTGCATGAGCCGGCGCAATGCGCCGTTGTTGCGGAAGCTGTCGATGTCCTGCAGATCCCGGCGTTCTTGTGCCGGCAAACGGACTTGCTGGTTGCGGCTGCCAAGACCGGCCGTGTCATCAAGATCAAGAAGGGTCAGTTCCTCGCGCCGTGGGATATGCGGAACGTGGTCAACAAAGTCCGCGAGAGCGGCAACGACCAGATCTTGCTGACCGAACGGGGGGCCTCGTTTGGTTACAACACATTGGTCTCGGACATGCGTGCACTTCCGATCATGGCGGAGACCGGATGTCCGGTTGTGTTTGATGCAACCCATTCCGTCCAACAGCCGGGCGGGCAGGGAACGTCGTCCGGTGGCGATCGGCGTTTTGTACCGGTCCTGGCACGCGCTGCCGTTGCCGTCGGCGTGGCTGGCGTCTTTATAGAAACCCACCAGGATCCGGATCGTGCGCCGTCCGACGGTCCGAACATGGTCCCATTGAACGAATTGCGGGGCTTGCTTGCGCAACTGATGAGACTCGACAAGATTACGAAAGCACACGCCTATTAGAACCGCACCGCTGACTGATCCATGCCTGCACCCGGCACGTTCACGATCCGCAACAAGGATCGGAACGACATGAAAATTGCCGTGATTGGCGCCGGCATCTCGGGCCTCGGTGCCGCTTGGCTCCTCAGTAAATCTCACGACGTGACGGTCTTTGAGCAGGATGTCCGCCTTGGCGGCCATGCGAACACCGCTTCCGTTGACGATGGCGCGGGCGAGCTGGGCGTCGACACGGGATTTATCGTCTACAATACGAAGACCTATCCCAATCTCACGGCACTGTTTGCGCATCTGGATGTTCCGACAGCCCAGTCCAACATGTCGTTCGCCGTCACGTTGGATGGCGGGGATTTTGAGTATTCAGGGAGCGGATTGACGGGCCTTTTTGGGCAGCCGTCCAATCTCGCTTCGCCCCGTCATTGGCGCATGATTTGGGACGTGCTGCGGTTCTTTCGCGAAGCCGAGCAGCTCAAAGATGTCTCACTGCACGGCGGTCTCTCACTGGGTGACTGGCTTCGGTCGCAGGGCTACTCCACGACGTTTGTTGATCGACATCTGCTCCCGATGGCATCTGCGATCTGGTCGACACCGACCATGCAGGTGC
>JBCCOV010000194.1:0-9549 GCA_039039985.1 Pseudomonadota bacterium
CTTGAGAAAGGCGAAAGCCAGAACTTACGACGCGCTCTGGCAGGCCGTGGGCTGCGTCTGCGACTTGTTTGACCCGGACGAATGCCGAAACTACCTCAAACACATCGGATACGTTGCAGATTAATCGCCCGACGCTCTAGGCGAAAGCGCTTGTGTTGTCTGCAAATCAGTCGCGCACATTGGTGTCGAATGTGAAGACCCAAAGAATGGGCTGTGGGATGGTTCGAACGACACCTGAAACGCGTCAGCCGAAGCGGCCGGTGATGTAGTCTTGCGTGCGTTGATCTCTTGGGTTTGTAAAAATCTGGTTTGTATCACCTTCTTCCACCAAGTATCCCAAATGGAAAAAAGCAGTTCTTTGCGAAACGCGGGCGGCCTGCTGCATTGAGTGCGTAACAATCATGATCGTGTAATTCTTCCGCAACTCGTCAATGAGCTCTTCAACCCTTGCAGTCGCGATCGGGTCCAATGCCGAACACGGCTCATCCATGAGGATCACATCCGGCCGGGTCGCAATTGCACGTGCGATGCAAAGCCGTTGCTGCTGACCGCCTGAAAGCCCGGTGCCAGTGTCGTGAAGTCGGTCCTTCACCTCATTCAAGAGGCCAGCCTTCAAAAGGCTTGTTTCCACCAGTTCATCGAGCTCGGATTTGTTTGTGGTCAAGCCATGGATCCGTGGCCCGTAAGCGACGTTCTCATAGATGGACTTCGGGAACGGATTTGGTTTCTGGAACACCATCCCGACGCGCGCGCGCAACTCGACAACGTCCAGTTCCGGATCGTTGATGCTTTGCCCATCGATTTCGATGTCGCCGCCCACCTGGGCCGACGGAATCACGTCATTCATCCGGTTGATGCAGCGCAAGAACGTGGACTTGCCGCAACCTGACGGACCAATCAACGACATGACCGAGTTTTCGGGCACATCAAGATCCACATCGAATAATGCCTGCTTTGTACCGTAGTGAACCGTCACGCGTTGGGCTTTAACCTTCGTCGCCGCAGGCGCTTCCTTGGCCTCTGGCGCCACCGAAGGCATGATTTCAATCGTCGCATCCATTGAGAGCGCCCTCATCTACCACTTGCGTTCAAGCCGGTTTCGTAACACCACGGCTAGCAGATTCATAATAATCAAGAAGCCGAGAAGCACGATGATCGCGGCCGACGTCCGGCTAACGAAGCCGCGCTCCGGGCTGTCTGCCCAAGAGAAGATCTGAGTTGGCAATGCCATCGCCGGCTGCAATACGCCGATGTTCTCGATGCTCGGGATGAATGCATTCATGCCGATCAGCAGCAGCGGAGCGGTCTCGCCCAACGCCTGCGCCAGGCCGATGATCGTACCGGTCAGGATGCCCGGCATGGCGAGCGGCAGAACGTGGTGAATGATGACCTGATGCTTGGACGCCCCCACGCCCAAAGCCGCTTCCCGAATGGACGGTGGCACCGCCTTCAAGGCAGCTCGGGTCGCCACGATGATGGTCGGCAAAGTCATGAGCGCGAGCACCATGCCGCCAACCAGCGGTGCGGAACGCGGCAAACCAAACGCATTCAAGAACACGGCAAGTCCCAGCAGGCCGAATACGACAGATGGCACTGCAGCAAGGTTGTTGATGTTCACTTCGATCAGATCCGACAGCCGGTTCTTCGGCGCGAACTCCTCCAAGTAAACCGCTGTTGCAATGCCGATTGGGAAGCTGAGCAGAAAGCAAACCAAGAGAGCCAGCGCAGATCCACTGAGTGCGCCGGCGAGACCGGCCAACTCCGGAAAGCGACTGTCAGAGTTGGTGAAAAGCTCCCATGTAAACGGCGTGCTGATGAGACCGCCCGAGACCAGCTTGTCAAACCATACAAAGTTGTTGTCGGAGGCGAACCGCGGGTTTCGCATCTTCGACTCACCCGTTACCGCCAGCTGAGAGAAAGCAGGCGATAAGGGTACTTTAATTCTAATCGTCGTGCCGATTAAGTTCAGGTCGCTAATAACCCGCTGTTTTATGACCTCTCCGGCTTCCTTGGACGGCAGTTCCAAGTACGACGTAGATGGAGATCGTCCAAAGTAGGCTTGAACACCACTGTTTACGATCGGCTGGAAATTCGAACCCGAAACATCGGCGCGTGACACCACCGCCGGATCCAAGAACGCATCGATTGCGATAAAGCCCTGGCCATTCTCTACAGATATGACACCGCGCTGCTTTATGCTCTCGAATAGCCGGAACCGGTCTGGGCTCAACGCATTAATCTGTCTTGGAATAATCTTCTTATAAAGCTGATCGTAAGGGTCCGACACCGGGACGCTGATCTTGACCAACTCCCCGATCTTCTCAGGATTATTGATAACATGATCGCGGACAATGTACGTCGCACCAGAGGAGAGAATTTTCATAAGCTCTCGACGTTCCCGAGGCGCCGTAACCTCCGGGAAATAAGATGCAAATGAATCGCGAACCAATCTGCGATAGTTCGCCTTCTGTGGCTCGTTACGATCTATAACCGAGGGATCCAGAAAGATACCGAGGTTGACTTTCGTTGTCGTGAAGGCCGCGTAACCGGCAAACAGCAGTGACGCGAACAATGTCAGAAGCAAACCGATTGCCACGGTAATTGCTGCCAACCCGCAGGCCTGCAGCCTCAAGTCGGCGGCATAACGGCGTCTGACCCGCCGCCGCGCGGTTGCATTCGTCCATCCAGAAGCTGAGTCCCGAACGCTTGAGTTCGCGGTAATGTCAGTCATATTGCTCTCTGTACTTCTGGACGATGCGTAGGGCGATGATGTTGAGAATGAGCGTCGACAGGAACAGCACCAGCCCCAACGCGAACGCAGCCAGTGTCTTCGGGTTATCAAACTCAGTGTCGCCAATCAGGAGTGTCACAATCTGAACCGTTACGGTCGTCACCGGATCAAACGGGTTCATTGTGAGTGATGCGATGATGCCGGCTGCCATCACCACGATCATGGTCTCGCCAATTGCGCGACTGACCGCGAGAAGTACACCGCCCATGATGCCCGGCAAAGCGGCAGGCAGCAGCACCTTTGTGATCGTCTCTCCTTTTGTCGCGCCAAGACCGTAGGACCCATCTCGCAGCGACTGGGGCACCGCCGAAATCGCGTCGTCCGATAACGAGGAGATAAAGGGAATAAGCATGATGCCCATGACCGCGCCAGCCGCCAGCGCGCTGTTTGGTGCAATTTCGAAACCGAACATGGCACCAAACTCCCGCATCGCCGGAGCAACTGTGAGCACCGCAAAGAAGCCGTAGACAACTGTTGGTATGCCAGCAAGGATCTCAAGTAGCGGCTTAATCACAGCACGCAGTCTGGAACTCGCATACTCACTGAGATAAATGGCGGCATACAGCCCGATCGGTGTTGCAACCAACATTGCGATCAGCGCAATAAGCAGAGTTCCAGTAAAAACGGGTATCGCACCAAATGCACCGCCAGCTGTGACCTGGTCGGGCCTGATTGCAATCTGTGGTTCCCAATTCAGGCCAGTGAAGAAACCCCAGACCGGCACACGTGCGAAAAACCGGATCGTCTCGTAAGCGAGAGACACGACGATGCCGACAGTCGTGAGGATGGCGATAAGCGAGCAGATGATCATCAGCGTCGTCAGAATGCGCTCAACGCTGTTGCGGGCACGAAAACGGGGCGCCAACTTGGCTCGCGCAGCAATCATGCCGATGACCGCCAAACTGAGTGCGGATGCGACCATCGCCCAACCAGCGAGCATATTCCAAGACTTGTAACGCTCGGCAGCAGCAGCCACTTCCGGGCTTGGCGTGCCGAACAAGTTACCTTTTGAAACTGAAATGATTTCGCTCAGAAGTAAGTCGTACTGCCCCTTGTCAAGACCTTCCGTCATCGCCGCAGGAAGCGACGACATGATCAGGTTGTTGACCACTGGCCCCTGGAACATGAGCCACAAAAGTACCAAAAGGAATGAGGGAAGAGCGACCCAAAGCGCAATGAATGCGCCGTGATATCCAGACAACGAGTGAACTGACACGCCGCCTTCAGTCTGAAGAAACTCTCGAGCCTTTGCATAGCCGACGTAGTAGCCGAATATTGCTAAGAGCAGCAGAGCAAGGGCAAGATAAGAGAGCATCGGAAAACGATCCTGGGCGGGCGTAGTTCAAGCCAAGATCGGGCCCTCGCAAACACTGCAAGAGCCCGAGTTACGTAAAACGCAACTGACCAAGTTACTATTCTACTACGTTGTCCGTACCTTCTACGGCAGCCGACTGAACGCCTTTGATCTTATCACTTGGCAAGACGACCAAGCCGCGCTCTGAGAGGTAACCACCAGGCCCCATTGCAGAGTCGGAAGCGTACTCAGCAATGAAGTCTTGCATTCCATTGATAACTTTGCGGTGTGCGTTCTTGATGTAGATAAACAGCGGGCGAGAGATGCCATAGGTGCCGTCGCCAATGGTGTCCATCGAAGGCTCGACACCAGCGATCTGCACCGGCTGCAGCTTGTCCTGATTCTCAAACAGGAAGGAGTAGCCGAAGATGCCGAATGCGTTCTTGTCGGACGTCAGGCGCTGAACGATGAGGTTGTCGTTCTCGCCGGCTTCAATGAATGGGCCGTCGGTGCGCATGGCGGTGCAGTTCTTTTTAATGTCGCCCTTGGCAACACCCATCTTTTTGCAGGCTTCGTGCAAGACGAGTTCCACGAACGCGTCGCGTGTTCCCGACGTTGGTGGCGGACCGTATACGGTAATCGCGATGTCTGGAAGTGACTTATCGATATCCGACCACTTTTTGTACGGGTTATCAACAAACTTGCCGTCAACCATCACTTTGGCAGCAAGTGCTTTCAGCAAGTGCTCTTTTGTGAAATTGACCTTCTGACCCTCGCGCGAGTTCGCGACTGAGAGGCCATCATAACCCAGCAGCACTTCGGTGACGTTGGTCACGCCGTTTTTTTTGCAAAGCTCGGCTTCCGAAGGCTTCATGGCGCGCGATGCACCAGTGATGTCTGGGTGCGCCTCACCGACGCCGGCACAGAAAATTTTCATGCCGCCGCCCGTCCCCGTCGACTCGACGGTCGGAGCCTTGCCGCCCTTTCTGGCGAACTCTTCAGCGACCGCCTGCGTGTATGGGAACACGGTGGACGAGCCGACAATCTTGATTTCTCGTGCTGCGGCGGTGCTGGCAAGCGCTGACGCTGCGACTGCCGCCGATACGGTTGCGATGATGAGACGAGTGCTCACTCTATCACTCCTGTTCAATTGGATATGCTGGTCGAATCCAATGGTTCCGACAGCCCCCGCAGAGCGCGAGTGCCTCGTCTTAGCCAAGCGGTGTTACAGGGTAATGACAGGTCGTAAGCCTGATTTTATTGGCTTTTTTGACTCGCGCTGACCTCATCCATCGGCGACGGTAGCGCTTTGTCAGGCAGTTCGGAAAGACGTGCGCAAGACAGACAGACACCGGCTGAGATGAGCAACCAACATGCCTTCACAGCGAGCCCACCGTGAGGCGGCGAGAGCGACCGGCAATTGCGTCTCAGGCTCCCGCGCACATCGGTTCCGCTTTCAACGATCCAAACCTTACTGCCGGCCGACGACGTGACGCCGATACCTTTGGGTCGGTTAAATCGAGTTCCAGGCATCGTCTTTCAGATTTGGCTGGAACTCTCCCACACCCGTTCTTTCGATCGCCCGGCCACGATGCGACGCGACGCGACGCGATTTTGCGCGTGGCCAGGAGGAGGTGTCGGGTGGTTCCAGCTAAACCTTAAACGCTATAGACACCGGCTTCGCCTTACGCGGCAAACCGGAAATCATCCTGGCCAAGGTCAGAGATCAGCGTTGCTGTAATGGTCAGTTACAACGGCGCCCACGTCGGCACGCCAGATTGTTTGAGACACATCCCCCGTCTCAGGTCCCATAGGGAAACGTTAGAGTAGGTTGCGCCGGCTCAATAACACATCTATCAGCAAAAAGATCTTCGGCTTAAAGATAAATTGGATGATCACTGACGGATCTGCATCGTCTGCGTCGGACGTCAGCGTCGGTGCCCCTCTTGAACCTGGCGTTACCTTCGCCTAAACAAATCTGCACACGCATCAATTGCACGCGTCCGGCGGTGTTGGCTGGGGCATTGCCTGCCAATCAATGTCGCCGCATCACGACCGTCGCGTCGCTTCACAGTCGTCACCAACATGACGTCGCGAGACGTCACCTGTAACCACCACGGTCCGCATCATGCCTGCCGGCAAATCCAGTCTTGCTCTCATCGTTGAGGCCTTTCGCGGCACAGTGGCTGGCGTGTTCGCGATCTCGGGCGTTGTCAATCTGCTCGCGCTGACCGGCGCGTTCTACATGCTTCAGATTTATGATCGCGTTCTCACCAGTCACAGCGTTCCAACGTTGGTCGCGTTCTCGATTCTGGCCGCCGGGCTCTATGTTTTCCAAGGTGTCTTGGACGTTTTGCGCGGGCAGGTGCTGGTGCGGCTCGGCATGCGGCTCGACAGCCAAATCGGCCCGCTCGCGCACGCGGCGGCGCTGCGACTGCCACTCTACGGAACTTCCGCAAATGATGCAGTACGGCCGATTCGGGATGTCGAAGCCGTTCGCAGTTTTTTGAGCAGTCAAGGCCCTATCGCGATCTTCGATGTGCCCTGGATGCCGCTCTATCTCGCATTCGTGTATTTCCTGCATCCATGGCTCGGCGTGCTCGCGACCTGTGGGGTCGTCATTCTATTCGGGCTGACACTGCTGACCGAGATTTGGAGTCGCGACCTCAACGCCAAGGCCACCGAGGCGGGGCTCCAGCGCACCAAGATCGCCGACACGAATGCCCGCAACGCCGACGTGCTACGGGCCATGGGGTTTGGTGATCGCGCCTCCGCCCGTTACGACGCTGTCAGCGCCACTTACGTTGGCATCCAGACCCGCGCCAGCGATGTCACCGGCGGCATGAGCGGCGTCTCGCGTGTGATGCGTATGATGCTGCAATCGGCGGTCTTGGGTCTTGGCGCCTATCTCACATTGCAGGGTCACGTCTCGGCCGGCGCCATCATTGCCGCGTCGATCGCGACCTCGCGCGCGTTGGCGCCAATCGAATTGGCGATTGCACATTGGAAGGGCTTTGTCGCCGCTCGCCAGGCGCATGCCCGATTGAACAAGACTCTGTCAGCACTTCCGGATCGAACGGCCCCGATCGCCCTGCCGCCGCCGTCTCGGCGGCTGGCGTTGGAGCACGTGTTCGTACCCATACCCGGCGCGCAGCGCATCGTCTTGAGCAATGCCAGTTTCGAGTTATCGGCCGGCGATGGTCTCGGTGTCGTTGGTCCGAGTGGATCTGGAAAGTCGACTTTGGCGCGGGCCCTGGTTGGCGTATGGCAAATCGCCAGAGGTGCGATCAGACTCGACGGCGCCGCAATCGACCGATGGCCGGATGAGTACTTCCAGCAGCACGTCGGATACTTGCCGCAAGACGTCGGCCTGATGGACGGCACGATTTCTCAGAACATCGCGCGTTTCGATACCGAAGCAGATAGCGCTACGATCATACGGGCTGCGCAGGCGGCCGATGTGCATGAGCTGATCCTGCGTTTGCCGGACGGCTATGAAACGCAGCTTGGCGCTGGCGGCATGGCCCTGTCAGCCGGACAACGCCAGCGCATAGCGCTGGCCCGTGCGCTGTACGGCGACCCGTTTCTGGTCGTCCTTGATGAGCCCAACGCCAATCTTGACTCCGAAGGTGACGCCGCGCTGACCAACGCGATTGCGGGTGTGCGGGAACGCGATGGCATCGTGGTTGTCATCGCGCACCGACCAAGTGCACTGCAGGCCGTCAACCTGGTCGCCTTTATCCGCGATGGCCACGTCGCCAAGTTCGGCCCACGCGACGACGTGCTCAACGCCGTGCTCGAAAGGCCGCGCTCTGCGGGTTGAACAACGATTGCGCTTAGCCGGTCGCATTGATGGTTCCAGTTCAACGGCAACAGAACGAGACGCCCATGTCCGCAACCGTCCACCAGATGCCGCCATCTCCGCCACCGCCCACGCCGGAGCCGAAGTCTGCCGAGATCGATCACGGCCTGGCTTGGCGATTGCGCGCCGGTGCGCTGATATCAGCAGTCCTCATCGTCGGTGTCGGCGGTTGGGCGGCTATGGCCAATCTGGCCGGTGCTGTTATCGCTTCCGGCCAGATCATGGTCGACACCAACATCAAGAAGGTCCAGCACCCGACCGGCGGTGTCGTTGGCGAGATCATGGTCCGCAACGGCGATCGCGTTGCGGCCGGTGACGTTGTCGTCCGCCTGGACGCGACGCAAACCCGTGCCGCTCTTGCAATCGTCGTATCGCAGCTGACCGAGTTGACCGGCCGTAAAGCGCGGTTGATCGCTGAGCGGGACGGAGCCGAAACTATAACTTTTCCTGTAGGGTTTCGCACAAGCTCGCCTCATTCCAAGCACGTTGCAGCCGGTGAAACGACGTTCTTCAGCGCACGCCGCCGGATGATCTCCAGCCAGAAGCGCCAATTGGACGAGCGCATTGGCCAGCTCGCTCAAGAGATCAAAGGCCTGTCGTCGCAGCGCGATGCCAAAGCGCGCGAACTCACGCTCGTGCGTGCCGAGCTTAAACGTGTGGCGAGCATGTATGAACGTAATCTTACGCCCGTGACGCGTGTCTTGGCCATGCAGCGCGATGAAACCCGGATCGCCGGCGAACACGGGTCGCTGGTCTCTCAAATCGCGCGTGCGAAAGGCCAGATCGCCGAAACCCGTTTGCAGCGCCTGACCATTGATCAAACCGTCCAAAGTGATGCGCAGAAAGAGCTGCGCGACATCGAAGGTCAAATGGCCGAGCTGCGGGAGCGAAAAGTTGCCGCCGAAGATCAACTGAAACGTATTGAAATCCGCGCGCCGCAATCCGGGATCGTGCATGAACTCACGGTTCACACAGTCGGCGGCGTCATCAACGCGGCGGAACCTTTGATGCTGATCGTGCCGAGCGGAGATCGCCTGGTGATCGAGATTCGCGTCACACCGGCCGATATCGACCAAGTCCATATCGGGCAAACGGCGATGCTGCGCTTTTCAGCATTCAATCAACGCACGACGCCGGAAGTTCCGAGCCATGTCATCCGCGTCGGCGCCGACCTTTCGCAGGACCCAACGAGCGGCGAGAGCTTTTATCTCGTTCGAGTTCGTGTCGACGCGCAGGCCATGAAAAAGTTGGGTGAATTGAAACTTGTGCCTGGCATGCCGGTCGAAGTCTTCATCCAGACCGAAGAGCGGTCGGCGTTAAGCTACGTCGTGAAACCGCTGACCGACCAGTTCGCCCGTGCGTTTCGAGAGGAGTAGCCTACGGTTCCGGCTTGCCCGATCGTTGCCCCCACTATCGGAACCACTTCGCCTATGTCGAATAGCCTCTAGGCGGAGGCAATCTTCTTCGACATGTATAAAGTTTCAAATGTGTGCTCGACACCAAAAACCGTGGTTTTGTACTGCACCGTTTCGGCGTTTTCAAATCCCAGGCGTTGATAAAGTCGAATTGCCGATTGCTGCGATTGGGTAACGTGGAGCTGAA
>JBCCOV010000195.1:0-9403 GCA_039039985.1 Pseudomonadota bacterium
AACATAGAAATCTATGTGAGCGGCGGCAGCATTAGCGCCGGCGATTACGGCATTTCTGCTAGCGAGCAGTTAGCAGGAGACGTATTCATCCGCTTATTTGAGAGCGCCGAAATCACGATTGATCCGGCATCGGGGACATTGGATCCCACGACAGGCATCTCTGCACGCGAGACGGGCCTCGGGAAGTTAATAATTGTGGCCGAAGGCGATATCACAGCTGGTATCGGAATTGATGCCAACGAAAGCGACGATCCTCTGCAGTCAAACGCATCCGGCGCAATAGAAATAGACGCATCGGGCACCATTGTTGCGACAACTATCGGCATTCGGGCCGTTCAGAATGTAAACAGTCCCAATGGCAGTATTAATATAACGTCGTCTGGGACTATCGACTCAGATGGCACAGGAATTAAGGTGGGGAGTTTTGCGCCCACAGGCACAGCAGACGTGATGATTACGGCCGGATCAGTTGACGGCGATAACATTGGTGTCGACTTCTCGGAGTCCGTTGCCGGAAGCGCCAACACGTTAAGCATATCTGCGGGTGCGAGCCTGACGACGGCGTCTGGAACGGCTGTGCAGGGCGGAGCGGGGAGCGAGACGGTCGTTATTGCAGGTTTAGTGACTGGAGCCGTCAATCTCGCGGCAGCCGATGACGTTGTTGAAATCGAGACAACGGCGGACATCGGCAATGCGACATTTGACGGGGGCGATGGCGAGGACACATTGCGCCTCACTGGTGACAACGGCGGCGCCAAGACCCTCAGCAGCACCCAACAGGACAACTTCGAGGTTCTCGAAAAAACGGGTAATAGCACCTGGACACTTGACGGCGATCACGAATTTACAACGTCGGCGACCATCTCTGGCGGCATGCTGAGCATCAACGGCATGCTGACAACCCCGAGCGTTGTGAACGAGGCGATGCTGTCCCCTGGTGATCGAAATCAAGTGGATACAAAGGAAATCCAGGGCAACCTTAGGCAGACAGCAACGGGCACTTACGTGGTCGATATCGACGTTGTCGCCCAGAGTGCAGATCGGCTGGATGTGACAGGCGTTGCTGATCTTGCCGGAACTGTACAACTCGATCTGGGTGGCAGTCTCAGCGCCGTGTTTCCTGACATGGCCTTTGGTGTGCGCAACTATACCATTCTGACGGCAACGGGCGGCGTGACGACTGCAAATCTTGGCCTGGTTGCGCCGGTTAGTCCGGCCATGAATGCCAGCCTTCAGTTTCCGAACGCGACAGACGTGAGGTTGGCGTTCGGCCTCGATTACACGGTGCCCGGCCGCAAACTGAACCGCAATCAGCTCGCCCTGGCACATAATCTCAATCGTGCGTTCATCAGCCGCTCCGGTGGTCTTAATCCGGTGCTGCTGGCGTTGATCACAGGCCCCACGACAATGGACCAGTATCGCGCGTCGCTGGACGTGCTGCTGCCTGAGGTCTACCTCAATACGCAGACGGCCATGCTGTTCTCGGCGAACGACTTTATGAGCGACCTGTTCTCGTGCCCGACAGCAGACGACGGCGCGGCGTTCATGCATGAGGGGCAGTGTGTGTGGGTCCGCCCGAAGGGCCGCAAGCTTGATCGCGACGATACGGCAGAGGCGATCGGCTATGAAGACACGGTCGGCGGCGTATCAGCCGGGGCGCAGTTCAATTTTGCGCCGGGTTGGGTTGCCAATGTTGGCGCAAGCTACGAGAGCGGCACCCTCAAGACGGACACGGCTGCCAGGAGCGAGAGCGATCGCTATCATCTCGGCGGCGCAGTGAAGTACGAGGTTGGCCCGTGGCTGTTTGCCGGCGCCGTCGCTGGCGGTATCGGCGACTTCGATACCACGCGACAGATCGCGTTCACCGGCTTCAACGAGACGGCCACATCCGACCATGACGTCAGCTATATCGCGGGCCAGTTGCGCGTGGCCTATCAGTTCGCGATGCCCGGCTGGTACGTGCGGCCGCTGGTCGATGTGAACCTGACGTATCTGGACCGGGACGGTGTGACGGAGACCGGCGCCGGAACGGCAAACCTGAAGATCGATAGCGGCAAGGAAACGGTGTTTTCGGCCACGCCTGCCGTTGAGATCGGGGGGACCTACGAGATCATTCCCGGCACAACGTTCAAACCGTTCCTGATGGCGGGTGTCACACTGTTCGCCGATGACGACCACAGCCTCACGTCAGCCTTCACGTTGGCGCCGGACACGTCCTTCGAGACCACCACCGAGCACGGCGATGTGTTTGGCAATGTCCACGCCGGCATGACCTTGGTGGGTGGCACCTCGGACTTCAATTTCACGCTCGGCTACAAGGGCCTCTACTCCGACGACGTCACCCAGCACGGCGTCTATGCCAAAGGTGCGTGGATGCTGAACTGAGCGAAACCAATACCATGCCGCCGATTGTGGCATTCCGGTTGCAGCACGCGAGAACATGCAACTACGTATTTGACAGCACAATGAGCAATCGTTAGCTGGTTAAGGATAAGGCCGAGTTCTTTGAGTGGCATCATATCCTGCTGTTGAGATTTTGGACGTGCGTAATTGTGACAGGTGGGAGAACTCGGCGAATGACCCAGCACACCCTACGCCACAGGCACGCGAGACTGCCGGCCGCATCGCTGAGCATGGCCGGCGCGATGTCGGTTGTCCTGGCGGCCATAGTTGCGTTCGCGCCAGCAGCACGGGCGTATTGTGGGCCTAGCAACAATCAATTCATCTGCGATGGCGACCTGTCCGATGGGATTACGAACGTCGGAGCGACGCCGGACATTCCTGCGGTTGTCTCCGACTTCACTGTCGTGAATCTGACTAACGACATCGCGCCCATAACAGCCGGCACGCATGGCATTGAATTTGATAGTACCTTGAGTGGTTTCATTATCATCGACGTGACGACGCATGGTGGTTTTGAAATCGATACATCGGTTAGTGGCGGTGACGGCATCTTCCTTAACTCGAACGGGTTCAGCGTCGATGTTTTCCTCACCTTGAATAATCCCAGTATTGCTACGAACGGCCAAACGCCGCTGACAAGTGGTATCGTTTCGGGGCGCCACGGGATCAATGCGCAAAACAATGGCGGGGATCTCAATGTTCGTCTGTTTTCAGGTTCCAGCATCGTTGCAGTAGAAGATGGGGTTCGTGCACAGGAATCCGGTGACGACGACCTAACGATTGTCGCCAACGGCACCATCGAGGCAACGAATGGCGCTGGAATCCGCGCGCTGGAGAGCGCAACGGGCAATCTCATAATCACTGGGGACGGCACCATCGAGGCAACGAATGGTGCTGGCATCCACGCTGAAGAGACCGGTGACGGTAATCTGCAGATCTCGGTAAACGGTACCATTGCGGCTACTAATGGCGTCACTTTCGAAGACGCTGGCATCTCCGCGGAGGAGGACGGCGACGGGGATTTGACAATTGATGTCGGCCCGTCAGGCAGCATTACAACGACAGGGGCCTCTACCCACGGAATCTATGCCTTCCAGGGCGGCACCGATGAACTGGCAATCACTGTGTCGGGGAACATATCGGCGTCCGGAAGCGATGCGCAGGGCATTGCCGCTGTTGTTTTCGATCCGGGCGCTACGGCGACGGTAACTCTGAATGCTGGTGCGGTTGTCACCGGCGGCAGTGGTACGGGGACCGGCGTGATACTCGCCAGCAACCCGGGTGCACCCGCTACGCTCAACAATGCCGGCACCATTTCGGCGCTCTCCGGAGGCGCCGTTGTTGGCCAAGACGGCGAGGATACGGTCAACAACCTCAGCGGCGGTGTCATCATCGGTGCGGTCAATCTGCGCGGCGGCGACGATACTGTGCACCTCGACACGGCCAGCACCTTCGGCGGTGCGACGTTCGACGGTGGCGACGATAACGATGCTCTGCGCGTATCCGGGACCGCGAGTGCCGCATTGGACGGCGGCCAGCACACCAACTTCGAAACCTTCGAAAAGACCGATAGCGGCGCGCTACTGCTGACGGGTATACATAACTTCGCAACATCTGCGACGGTTTCCGGCGGCACCCTGACGCTCGCCAATGGCGCGGCATTGAACGCGCCGGCGGTCACCAACAACGCGGAGTTGGCCGTTGGTGCGACGACCGGTGAAATCGGTACGGCGACGGTTACGGGAACTTTCGAGCTGATGGCAACAGCAACCTATGTCGTCGACGTCGACCTCACGACGGGGACGGCGGACCACATTGACGTAACCGGTGCAGCCACCGTTGACGGTGGTGTGGCTGTGACCTTGCAAACGTTCTCACCGAACCTGCAAATTATTCCGATCTTGACGGCTGACGGCGGCGTGACGGATGCCGGACTGGCAATCAGCAGTTTCACGGCGGCTGGCAGCTTAGGCCTCACGCCAACCGGTAGCCAGGTGGTCGACATCCGCTTGGTGTTCCCGGATGCCAACACCGTGGCGCTGTCTGTGCAGACCGACTTTGCCGATCCGTTAGGTGGGCCGCTGAACCGGAATCAAACCAACGTCGGTGGCGCTCTCAATGACGTCCTTGCGCAAGGCTTGACGGGCGCACCATTGGAGCCTCTGTTGGTTGCCTTGATCACCGGGCCGACAACAATTGACCAGTATCGCGATGCGCTGGATGTGTTGTTGCCGGAGGTCTACCTCAATACACAGACGGCGATGCTGTTCTCGTCCCGAGATTTCCTAGGCGATCTCCTGGCCTGCCCGACGGCTGATGACGGCGGCGCGGTTGCGCGCGACGGCCAATGCCTCTGGGTACGCCCGAAGGGACGGAAGTTCGATCGCGACGCGACGTTTGAAGACATCGGTTACGAAGACACGGTCGGCGGCATTGCGGCAGGTGCGCAGTTTCGCTTTGCGCCGGGCTGGTTCGCCAGTGTCGGCGCGAGCTACGAGGCCGGTACGCTCAAGACCGACAGCGGCGCGAGAAGTGAGAGCGATCGTTATCATCTCGGCACGGCCGTCACGTACGAGACGGGCTCGTGGCGGTTTGTCGGCGCAGTTGCTGGCGGCATCGGAAACTTCGATACGTCACGACGGATCGCGTTCACGGGCTTTGATGACGGCACGGCAACATCTGAACATGACGTGCGCTACGTCACCGGGCAGCTCAGAGCGGCCTATCACGTCGCGATGTCGGGCTGGTACGTGCGGCCGTTGGTTGATCTGACCGTGACGTATTTGGACCGGGAAGGCGTGACGGAAAGTGGCGCCGGGACGGCGAACCTGATGGTCGACGGTGGCGAGGAAACGGTGTTTGCGGCCACGCCGGGTGTCGAGTTCGGCGGCACATATGAGCTCGTTCCCGGCACAACGTTGAAGCCATTCCTTGTTGCGGGTGTGACGTTCCTCTCTGACGATGAACACAGCCTGACATCGGCGTTCGCGCTTGCGCCGGACGTCAGCTTCGAAACAACCACCGAGCATGGCGATGTCTTCGGCAACATTCATGTTGGGGCGACATTCGTGGGCGACACGTCCAACTTCAACTTCACGCTCGGCTACAAGGGCCTCTACTCCGACGACGTCACGCAGCATGGCGTCTATGCCAAAGGTGCGATCAAGTTCTGACAGGCGTCGCCCGCGCGATTGCTTGGCATCAGCACGATCGTCGGTCTCTCAAGCAAGCGCGCTCGCACTGATTGCGATCCGTGTCCCTGCCGCGCATGTCCCTGCCGTGACCCGGTGGTGCAGCCTGCTGGCGTTTGCCCAGGCTGCGCCGCGTGCCGGCCTGTGCAACTTTAACAAGAGATCTCACGGGCTGCGTGCCGACCTGAAGATGCAAATGTTGCATATTTGCGCTAGGTGAAAACAACTATCGTTATGCGGATTGTCAGCAAAGAGATCGCGTGTAGCTTATCAGAAAGAGCATAAACTTGCTTGGATGGTTCAGCGGTTCAGCGGGTTCATCGCGTCAAGGGGATTTGCAGCACAAATATCCAGGGGGAAACGAGCTTATGTGTATGCGTTGGAGTGTTGTTGCGTCAGTCGGTGTCGACGTGCCGGTTGCTGCAGACGGTCGTCGCGACGTCGTCAAGCCGGTCGTCCGTAGCGGTCACACGGCCCGCCACCCTGGATCGCGCCTGCGCGAGTTGCTGCTTGGCACGGCGGCAGTGGCGGCGGTCCTGACACTGCCGACTTCGGCGATTGCGACAGCCGTATGCTTCAGCGATTCTGCAACCAACGAGGCTACGTGTGTCGGCGATTTTTCGGGCGGCACCTCGGCCGCGAATAGTCCGTCTCACAATCATGCCACGAAATTCACCTTTAGAAATCTCGATGGCAACATTGGACCGGTCGCAGGGCCCGGAATCTCATTGAGCCGCGATGGCCGAGATATAGAGCTCGAAATTGAACTTGATGACAACGGCATAATTACCAACGGCAGTCTCACCCAAGACAATCATGGGATTGAGATGTACAACACTGGTGCGGGCAGTGTTACGATCACGGCATCATCCGGCGCGAACGGTTTTATTGATGCGAAAGACCATGGAATTCGCGCAACTGAAAACGGTGACGGGAGCGTTTCTGTTGATGCGTCGCAGCTTAGTCAAATTAATGCCGGCGGTGATGGCATTTATATTGATGAGAAAGATGGAGGTGACGTTACGGTCGATCTGCCGGCGATGATTGTATCTGATGACTTCGGCGTTTTTGCTAGCGAATCTGGCGATGGCAATATGACGGTCAGATCAACCGCGGACGGCATGACTGTGACTGCAAAACAAGGATTTCTTCTCCTTGAGGATGGTGTTGGAAATGTCGACGTCGATATTTCTGTGACGATTAACGATGCAATTATTGGGGTTGCCGCCATTGAAAATGGCGATGGCAACTTGGACATTAAGGTCGATGGCAGCATCGAGGTGAGTGGTCCGAATGCATGGGGCATTTACGGATCTCAGACGGGAAATGGGTTTGTCGCGATCACGTCAGCCGCAAATATAACGGCTAACGGCTACGATGCTCGCGGGATTTACGCGTTGAATAACAATGTCGATTCAACAACGACCATTACGCTAACGGGTGGTCATGTGCAGGGCGGTAGCGGCGATGAGGGTTCGGGTGTTGATTTCAGTGAGTCCAAAGGCACCAATAGACTCAACATCGAAACCGGTGCGACGGTTTCCGCGGCCTCCGGCATCGCAGTGCGCGGCAGCGATGGCAACGATACCGTCAGGAACTCTGGTAAGCTGGTCGGGCGCGTCGAACTCCGCGATGGCGACGACCGTTTCGATCTGAATGCGGCCGCTGATTTCGGTGAAACAGCGCTGGTTGATGGCGGCGATGGCGATAACGACTGGTTCTACGTCGTAGGCACCGGCGATACCACGATCGACGGCAGCCAGCATGCCGAGTTCGAGACCTTCGCGAAGATGGACGCTGGCACGTTGACGCTGACTGGCCACCATGAGTTTAAGAAATCTGCGACAAACTTCGAGGGTACGCTTGGCCTCGCCCATGAGTCGAAGCTGGAGACCCCGACGTTCCGAAACTATGCAACCCTGTACGTGGGCGCAGCCGTCGGTGAGATTGGCAAAGCAACGATCACAGGCAATCTTGAGCAGCTGGGGAGCGGCACGTATGTCGTCGACGTTAACCTGGAGACCGGAGAAGCGGATCATCTGACGGTCAGCGGAGAAGCCAAACTGAGCGGGTCCGTAAACGTCAACATTGTCGCCTACGCATCCGGCGAGCAATCGATGACGATTCTGAGTGCCGCCGATGTTGATTTGCGGAATATGGAGGTAACCCCGCTGACCGGCCAAGTGGTGAACATTGAGCTCGAAGACGTCAAGGTGGAGACCGCCAACAACGACAAAGACGTCGTTTTATCGTTCAGCGTCGACCCTGACTTGGCCAATCCCAACGATCCCAACGATCCCAACGATCCCAATGATCCCAACGCATCTCCGCGATCCAATCCATTGAATGAGAACCAGCGGCGGATTGCGCAGGCCATCGACGACATCGACGACATTGACGCGGGCGGAACCGGTGCCCTGGAAGCCATCGTGTCCGCTTTGATGACAAGCTCGACGAACATCGACCGGTATCGCGATGCGCTGAATGTGCTGCTGCCCGAAGTCTATCTGAACACCGGCACAGCAACGTTGTTCTCAGCGCAGGACTTTATGGCCGATCTGTTCTCCTGCCCGACCGTTGAGGAGGGCGGGGCAATTTCGCGTGAAGGCGAATGCCTCTGGGTGCGCCCGAAGGGCCGCCAGCTTGAGCATGAGGGGACATTCGAGAACATCGGCTATGAAGACAGCGTTGCCGGTATCTCGGCCGGTACGCAGTTCAGCTTTGCGCCGGGCTGGTTTGTGAACGTCGCAGCTGGGTATGAAAGCGGATCTCTGTCAACGGACAGCGGCGCCGAAAGTGACAGCGAGCGCTATCATGTCGGTGGCGCGATGAAGTATGAGATGGGCCCGTGGCAGTTTTCGGCCGCCGTTGCAGCCGGCGTGGGCAGCTTCGAGACGTCGCGCCGGATTGCGTTCACCGGGTTCGACGATGGCACGGCAACGTCCGAGCACGACGTCCAATACATCGGTGGCCAGCTGCGGGCGTCATATCACATGGCAATGTCGGGCTGGTTTGCGCGGCCCCAGGTCGATCTGAACGTGACATACATCGACCGCGAAGGCGTGACTGAAACCGGTGCTACGACAGCGAACCTGGTCATGGACGATGGGCAGGAAACGATGACGTCCGTAACACCGGCCATCGCGTTTGGCAGCACGCTGGAGTATCTCGTGCCCGGCGCCATACTGAATCCGTTCCTCGTTGCAGGCGTGACGATTTTCTCAGACGACGAACAGAGCGCAACGTCGGCTTTCGCTCGGGCACCCGACACAAGCTTCGAAACGACCACAGAGCACGGCGACACGTTTGCCAACATCCATGCCGGCACGACGATCATCGGGGACGCGTCTGACCTAAGCCTCGCACTGGGGTACAAAGGCATGTTCTCCGACAACGTCACCCAGCACGGGGTTTATGCGAAAGGCACGTTGAACTTCTGATCCTGGTTCAACGCGCAAGACGGCCGCGCGTCGCACGTCTACCTGCAGGGCTGTGTCGATCACAGTCCGTACGGAAACCCAGCAATTCGCTCCACGCATTGCTGGGTTTCCTTATAGGTGGAGGAGTTTTGATTGCGCTGTTCGCGAGTCTTTCGTTTGCGCTACCGCTCGCGACAAGCGCTCGCTACTTGAGCGCGGGCTATCCTTGTAGGACGGTTCCAGGCCGCGAACGATAACAACACGCGGGCCAGCCGTCAGGCACCCCAGGCCGCACCAGCGGCCCGGCGCGTTGCGCCGCCCCCGCGGAGGCCCGAGCGCAGCGAGGAATAGCCGTGAGCAAGAATCTTTAATTGCGCTGTTCGCACGCGA
>JBCCOV010000196.1:0-9346 GCA_039039985.1 Pseudomonadota bacterium
CGTCCTACCAGGATAGCCAGCGCTCGAGCCGCGAGCCTGCGAGCGTGCGAACAGCGCAAATGAAAGACTCTTGTCGCTCACGGGCTGTTCCGGCCTTGCGGCCGGGCCCTGCGCGGGCGCGGCGCAACGCGCCGGGCCGCGTTCGCGGCCTGGAACAGGGCTCTCAGGATAGCCAGCGCTCGAGCCGCGAGCTTGCGAGCGTGCGAACAGCGCCATTAAAGACTCTCTTCGGGCCGGCTCGGATTGTGTGTCGTCGTTACCGCGTTTGTTATTGAAATTGGCAACTGCCGGATCACGCAATTGTGGCGTGTCGTATAAACCAGGAAGTCTGATAAACTCTTGGCGGTTGAGCGTGGAGCGGTATCCGTGTTGTTGTTTCTTCAAGTCGAGACCTGACGGCGCGCGTCGCACGGTTTGGCGTTTGCTGCCGCGATTCAGCGGACATTCATGCATGTATTCGTAGACTGGTCGCATATTCTGACGCATAGACCGCCACGTTCGGCGGCAGTTTCACGGGAGCGGCGATGTCAATTCAGCAAAAGGTGGGCTCGTTTGCGCGTGCGTTTGCTGTCGTCAGCGCTATTGTCGTGCTCCTCGCCCTGGCACTTTCAACGACTGTCGTTTTCGATGCGAAGGCCGGGGCCTGCTCAAATGCATGCCGGGCCGCCTACAATCAATGCCGCATTGCGACCAAGGGCAGCTCGCGGTGCGAGCGCTCCTACCGCGCGTGTTTGCGACGGTGCATTCGTCGCTGATTATTCAGTCTTTGGTGTTGACAACAATCACACAGAACTGGCGGGGACCGTGGGCGCCCATGACAAGGCGGCCGCCAATGTCGCCCGTCCGAGACGGGCCCGAAATCAGGTTGACGGTGCGCGGCATCTCATTCGATCCGAAGCGTTCACGCATCACATCGAAGCCGTCTTCATAGGCCTCAACAATATCTCCGGCATCCAACACAACAATGTGGGTTTCCGGCATGAAGTTCAGCGTCACCGGATTATCGGGACCTGACGCCAGCATCAGCGTGCCGGTTTCCGCAACGCCTGCAATCGCGCGGCTGAGACCGACGGCGTCGTCCGGCCGGGCGGCACCGGATGATATCTCCATCGTCGGCTCCGCTTGCCAATCAATGGCGGCCAGGTCGGCGTCATCGCCGACACGAAGCGCAAGCGGTCGGTTGGTGCCGCGGAGGTAATCTGCAATCGCACTGGCGATGTCCGCGGCATCTGCAACGTCAACAACCGTTGCGGACACCGCTTCGAGCTGTTCACGAAAGACCTGCTTCAGTGCTGTCGCGTCTTTGCCTGCCACGCGGTCGGGTATCGGATGGCGCTGTCGTGCTGCAACGTGCTGCTCAGCAGCGGTCTGGCGTGCGGTGTCTTGACCTTGGACGCCAAGGCTGTGGCGCACGCGGTTGAGGATGGCGTCGCGTGCACTCATCGGCCTAGCCCCGCCTTGTGTTCGGCCCAGAGCTGCTGGAACGTCCTGTGCTGTGGCGCTGCCAGATCGCGATGCTTGGTCCATCCGCCGGCCAGCGGTAGCCAGCGGAATGCGCCCCGTCCCCGCGCAGCGGCAGATAGTGTCGCGATCGCGAGTCTGGACATCGCATGATACAGGCGCGGGCGGCGGGCGAACCATGACCAGATCTTGAGGCCCAATTTGGCCTGCCACGAGGTGTCGCCGGCCGTGAATTCGGCTTCGCGATGATGCCGCATGAGCTTTGGCAGCGGTATCTTCATCGGGCACACCTGTTCGCAACGCCCGCAAAACGTCGATGCATTGGGAAGATGCGCTGCCTGATCCACACCAATCAATGCCGGCGTGAGTACCGCCCCAATCGGTCCTGGATAGACCCAGCCGTACGCATGGCCGCCGACTGCGTTGTAGACTGGGCAGTGGTTCATACACGCACCGCATCGAATGCACCGCAGAACCTCCCACAGCTCCGTGCCGAGGAGTTCAGACCGCCCATTGTCGAGTAGAACAACGTGATAGGCTTCGGGGCCATCCGGATCGTCCGTGCGGCGTGCCCCGGTCGAGAACGTCGTGTAAGCCGAGAACTCTTGGCCCGTTGCCGAACGTGCCAGGATGCGCAACACCGACGTGACATCCTCCAGAGTTGGCAGAACCTTATCGATCGACGCGACCACAACATGAACGCGAGCCAGAGACTGTGTGAGGTCGCCGTTGCCCTCGTTGGTGACGATGATGGATGAGCCGGTTTCCGCGACCAGAAAATTGGCACCCGTAATCCCCACATCGGCAGCAAGATACTTTTGCCGCAAAATCTGGCGTGCTTCGTCGACGAGTTGATACGGCTCCGACAGCGACCGGTCGTGGTCCAAGTGCGTATGCTGCTGGCGAAAGTCAGCCTCGACTTGATCTTGCGTGAGATGAATCGAGGGCGCGATAATGTGGCTTGGCGTTTCGCCACGCAGTTGAATGATGTACTCGCCGAGATCCGTTTCGACGACGTCCAGGCCAAGCTGTTCGAGATGCGCATTGAGGGCGATTTCCTCGGAAATCATCGATTTGCCCTTAGTGACACACTTGGCTTTCGCGTCGCGGCAGATTTTCGCGATAATGTCGCGCGCTTCGGCTGCGTCGCGCGCCCAGTGCACATGAGCGCCGGCGGCCGTGGCGTTTTTCTCATACATCTCCAGATAGACGTCGAGATGTTGGAGTGCGTGGTTGCGCAGATCGCGCCCGACGTCGCGCAACATCTCAAACTCAGGCAGGCGGTCTCGCGCCGCAGTCCGTTGTGCGACGAGGCCACCCGGCAATCCGGAAAGTGCGCGCTGCAACTGGTCGTCATCCAGTGCAATCCGTGCATTATCCTTGAATGTTTGTGATGTCGGTTTCATTCGGCATCCTGCTTTAAAAAATGCAACGCGTGGCGTTTTGTGCCGTACGCGGTGACCGCCGGTGCGGCCTCGCGTTCGCCTAACTGAGTTGCGAAGGCGGTTCCGCAATCGGTGGGTCGTCGAGTTCTCCGGCGAGCACCTCGGCAACGTGGCGTACGGCGACGTCCCGCCCGGTGCGGCGGATCTTGCCGGCCATGTTCATCAGGCACCCGAGGTCGCCGGCGAGTAACAGATCGGGCTCTGTCTGAGCGGCCGCATCGGTCTTTTTGCTGACCATCGCGTTCGAGATGTCGGGGTATTTGACGGAGAACGTGCCCCCGAAACCGCAGCAGATTTCACTATCGGCCATCTCAATCAGCTCAAGTCCGTCGACGGTCGCGAGCAATTGGCGCGGCTGCGACTTGACCCCCAGTTCGCGCAGGCCGGAGCAACTGTCGTGGTAGGTGACGCGGGCTTGAAGTTTCGCGTCGACGCTGTCGAGGCCACGGACATCGACCAAAAATGAGATCAGTTCGTGGGTCTTTCGCGACACAGCCTCAGCACGTGTGCGCCACGTCTCGTCGGCATGAAGTAGCTCCGGCACGTGCTTTTTTAGCATGCCGGCACAGGAGCCGGACGGAACCACGATATAATCAAACTCGGAGAATGCGGTGACGATCTGCTTGGCAATTGCAGTGGCCGACGCGCGATCGCCGGAATTGTAGGCCGGTTGGCCACAGCAGGTTTGCGCCGTCGGCACCGTGACGCGGCAGCCGGCCATTTCCAAGAGTTTGACAGCCGCGAACCCGACACTGGGGCGAAAAAGATCAACCAGGCAAGTGACAAACAGGCCGACGCGCGGCGCCTCGGCGTGACTCACGGTCATGCGATGTGCTCCGGAAGGATTTCCCGGTTGCTTAGTGCCCATATGTCGGCACTTTCTACAAGCCCGTGGGGATGGGCCAATCGTCCGGAGCGATCCTGCGAGCCCGACAGCAGGAACGTTTTGACTGGAAAATGAGGCGGTCGCAGCAACGGCGCCGAGGGCTGGACCGTGGATTGCGCTCTTGGTGAGATGATCTCGTAGGCTTGAAGGTTCCGGACGAACCCACGGTCGCGCGTTCGTCCGAAATCATCGCGTCTAAAGCTCTGACGAGTGGCCGTGAAGTGAGAGCGCATCCATCGGTGCCGATTGCCGCCGGATGTCCGACGCGCGCGAATGCGCCAGTTTTGCCTCACGGCCGCCCGCACCCGATTTCGAGTCCCGATTCAACTGCGGCTTGCCAAACGGCGGCAAGTCCAAGCCCTTATCCCAACTCGGTTCAACACCATAGAGTTCGCACAGGAAGTCGATAAAGACGTTGACCTTCGTCGGCATAAAGTCGCGGCTCGGGTAGACGGCAAAAATCGCCGCATTCGAGCTACCGCGGTACTCGGGCAAGATAACACGGAGCTTGCCAGACTTCAGCTCTTCGCGAACATCCCATGTTGCTCTCAAGCCGATGCCCAGGCCGCTCAGCAAAGCTTCGCGCGTGAAGTCCGCGGAGTTGCTGGACAAGCTGCTGTCGATCTTCAGGTGGTACTGCTGTCCTTCCGTGTCCTCGAGCCGCCAGTGATCCTGACTGCCCAACGGAATGCAGTTATGCAGCTCAAGATCATCCAGCGTTTGCGGGATGCCACGCCGCTCCAGGTAATCCGGCGTTGCGCAAAGCACGCGATGGTTGGGCGCGAGCTTTTTCGCCACGAGTGACGAGTCCTGGAGTTCGCCGATGCGGATCGCAACGTCAAATCCATCCCGAATGATGTCGACGATTTCATCAGTGACGTGAATGTCCAGATCGATTTCGGGATAACGATCCATGAATTCACGCAGATGCGGCGCGATGTGCTTGGTGCTGAACGCCGTAGGCACGGTTGCCTTCAATCGACCTCGCGGTTTCGTGTTGCGTCGGCTGACGAAGTCTTCCGCCTCCTCGACAAGGCTGAGAATGTCCACCACGCGCCGGAAGTACCCTTCACCGGTTTCCGTCAAGGTCAAATGTCGCGTTGTACGTTGAAACAGTCTCGCGCCCAGGCGATCCTCCAGTAGACTGATCCGCTTTGATACGACCGCAGGTGATAGGCCCATTTCGCGGCCGGCAGCCGACATGTTGCCAGTTCTGGCGACCCGCGCGAAAATCTCAAGGTCACTTATGGCGGTCACTGTCGTCCCCTTCTAGGTTTCGCTCGATTACTCGAGACTTCAATTCCCCCCCAAGGCCACTGTGATTATGCTCCCCCAAGACTAAAGTGTGTCGCGGAAATGAGTTTTGATGAATAGTGTTTTTCCGATATGAGTTAAGATCCTCACGGATGAATTTACCTCAAGTTTGATTGATCAGGCCATTGATTGGTTTCGAAAGTCCAATAAACACAGGATCTCCAACCTGAAACGCGCTGTTGGGGAGTGAATATGACGTTGTCGTCCAGTCTATCTAAGACATTCGGTTTGGGCCTCCTGACGCGTCGCGAGCGCAGTGGTGCGCCGAAGGATACGGCTTCAGTTATCCAAACTCTGCATGCAGCGCTGCCATCCGGTGGCCTTATTACGGATCCGACGGCGTGCGCCGCGTTCTCCGCCGGCCCGGGCTTGCAGCGCGCGGCTCCGCCATTTGCTGTCGTATTGCCGGAAACGACCGAACACGTCGCACGCATTGCCGCAGTTTCGCGGGCTGCAGGCCTTTCGTTGGTCATCCGCGGTGGCGGCTCAAGTTTTCAGGAGCGGCGCGAGGCACAACGCCAGCGGCTGTTGGTTTCAATGGCCAAGATGCGCAAGGCCTACGGCGTGAACAAGGCCGATCGTTGTGTGCGGGTTCAAGTCGGTATTTCACTTGCAGATCTGGATCGTCAGGCCGCGGATGCCGGATTAGTGCTGCCGATCGCTCTCGTCTCAAATGATATTGCGACGGTCGGCGGCACATTGGTGAGTGACGCGAACGCGCCGTCGCGTTTGATGTTTGGGCGTCTTGGCGATCATGTGTCGGCGCTCACTGCGGTCCTGCCGGACGGCAGCATTGTCCGGATTGGCGATCAGGGAATTGAGCCGGGCCCTGCCGGACTTGCCCGAGCGATCGCGAGCCTGGCGGGCCGTGGTTGCATTCTGACGGAACTGACCATTCAACTGCGCGCCCGTCCGAAAGTCGTCCGCGAGGTGATTGCAGGCTGGCCGTCGTGGTCCAAGGCGATTTCGGCATTGCAGGCGGCCGGCACGCAGAGATGCGGCTGGCTATCTGCGATCGTTGCTGATGGGGCGTTGTCGCGACCAGGTGCATTTGATCTCGCAAAGGATGCGCCCAAGCCTTCGGTTCTGAGCGTGATCGCGGTCGCCGGTGTGGCTGAAGATGTCAACACGCTGTCGGACGCCTTGACGGAGCAGTTGCGGTTGCGTGGCCCGAGCGTGCTGGAACAACGGACCCGGGATGATACGGCCGCATTGGGTGGCCAGACGGCCGCATTATCGCGGGCGCTTTATCTCGATATCAGACCAAGTCCACACCGGGTCCTGGTGGAGATCAGCGTCCTGCCGCCGCAGCTGGATGCGGGCCTCAAAGCGGTCATGGAACTGGTAGCAAAGCGGGGGGCCCGGTGTCGTATCTTGGTTCGCCCCGTCGAAGGTCTGATTCTCGCGGCGATGGATTGCGATACCGTTGAAGCTTCGCATGTTGACGTGACGGCGTTTCTGTCGGACTTGGACGAAGCGGCCGACGCCTTCGGCGGTCGCGTTGTGCGATTGGACGGTTCGATGCGCGCACGGGGCGAGGAGCCGGCCGGACGTGAGAAAGGCGGCATTTCAGCTGTGGAACGAGAGTTTGTCCGCGCTGTATTGGCGCCGAAGTCTTGACGGCACTTGCGAGCACCATCGTTTGCGGTAGCGGGAGGGCCCTGCCATTTCGGTGTTAAGACCCTCGGTCGAATGGGAGTTGGCGGGGACTCTCGTACAATTGACCAAGGCCGGTCGAACCATCCGGCTGATGGGGGCGGGAACCAAAGCCCAGATCGGACCGCATTTGGACGCTGACGTGACCATGACGCTTGCCGACATGCGCGGTATCACGCGCTTCGAGCCGGCCGAGCAGATCATGTCCGCCAAGGCGGGCACGCCGGTGCGCGACATTGAGCGGGAGCTGAGCAAGTACGACCTCATGCTGCCCTTTGAACCCGTTGACCTCGGCCCCATCTTCGGCCGTGAGCCACGTATCGGCACGATTGGCGCGGTGTTTGCGACCAACCTCTCGGGCAGCCGTCGCATTGCTGCCGGGAGCGCGGCAGACCACTTGATCGGCGCCACCGTCGTAACCGGACAGGGCGATATCCTTGATCTGGGCGGCCTTCACGCGCAGGCGGCGCGGCATCCTGATTTGCTGGCCGCGCTCAGCGGGAGTTGGGGCACCCTCGGTGCGATCACGCAAGTCGCATTTTCCGTCGCGCCCCAAGACTCCGAAATGGCGACCGTGGTGTTGGCGGGGCTGTTGGAAGACGTCGCGGTTGCGGCGATGGCCGACGCGCTCGCTGCCGATTGCGGCGTCACGGGTGCGGTGCACATCGATGCCGATCTTGCCGGCCGTTTCACAACGCCTGTTCTAGAGCGCAGCGCGAGAGCCACCGTCGTTAGGCTCGAAGGGCCGGCAGCGGTGTTTGCCGGTCGGTTGTCGCGCTTGCTGCAGTGCCTCGCCGTGTACGGACAGTGCGACGTCGTTGATGATCGCGACAGCGCTGGCCTGTGGTCCGAGATTCAAGGCTTATCGCCCTTTCAATCGACCGAATTGCCGGTTTGGAGACTCGTGGTTCCGCCGTCGCGCGCTGGGGAAGTGCTGCGCGACATCCGGCGTTACTTTCCGTGTTCGGCGATGCTGGATTGGGCCGGCGGGTTGATTTGGCTTGAGACATTCCCATCGTCGGATGCCGGCGCACCAGATATTCGCCGCGTTCTTGCGAACCTGGGCGGGTATGCCACATTGGTCCGTGCCGACGAAGAGGTGCGCGGCGCTGTTGATTGTTTTCAGCCGTTGGATTTGCACGTCGACCGTCTTGCGCGGCGCGTAAAGTCCGTGTTTGACCCTCGTCAGATTTTCAATCCGGGACGCTCACATGCAGGATACTGATCCGGCATTTCCGGCCGCGGGCCGTGGCACCGCCCTGTCGGATGCGGAGCAGGCGCTGTCGGCGTGTACCATGTGCGGGCTGTGCAATGCTGTCTGCCCGACGTTTGCCGTGTCCGCCGATGAACGCGAAAGCCCGCGCGGACGCATCGCAATGATGCGATATCTGATCGGGCGCGAGGGCGTCTCGGCCCGCTCGTCAACTCGGGCCGAGGCTGCTGCAACGGTACGCACCCATCTCGACCGCTGTGCGACGTGTCTTGCCTGTGCGCCCGCCTGTCCTGAGAATGTCGACTACGCCGGTGCCCTGAGTGCAATCCGCGGTTATGTTGGAACGACGCCGCGCGCGGCACGCCGCTCCCGCTGGAGCGATCTGGTCAGCATGCACCTGTCTGATCCGATACGCTTGCGGCGCCTGCTGCGTTTCGTCCGTTGGACCCGTCCACTTTCCGGGCTGCTCTCTCGGTCGTCGAGCCCGGCAACCGATGCCTTGGCGGATCGCGCCGCGCAGGTTCAGTTCTGGGACGGCGAATTCCGTGGGCCGGGAACGGCTGTGACAAGTCAAGACCGTAAGGCGCGTGTACTTTTGTTGGCCGGGTGCACGCAGCAGGTGCTGCGTCCGACAATGACGGATGCCGCAATCCGCTTGTTGGGTCGGCGCGGTATCGATGTCGTTGTTGCGGCGGGCGCGGGGTGTTGCGGTGCGATCGACGCGCAGTTGGGGCGCGCCTCGCTGGCACAAGCCCACGCGGCCGCCAATCTGACCGCCTGGGCCAAAGTCCTGGCATCTGAGCCTATCGACTACATCGTTACGACGAGCGCCGCGTGCGGTCAGCGCGTTCGACGATATGGCGAGCTGTTCGACGACGTTTTGCGACCGGGAAGTGAAGCGGCAAGTCTCGTCAACCGTGTCCGCGACATCACAGATCTGGTGTCCGATACCGATATCGGGGCGCCGGTCCGCTGGTTTTCGCTCCGCGTTGGCTACCTCGGTTCCTGTTCCTTGCGTGCCGGCGGCGCGAAAGACGACACCGTGACCGATCTCTTGTCCCGGTCCGGCTTTTCCGTGCGACCGTTGACGCCGTCGATGGCGTGCTGTGGCGGTATCGGCGCGTACCCGATTGTTGAGCCGGACCTGGCGCAGCAAATGCGCACGTCGATTGCCGCTGATGTGGCACGGGCCGGGATCGATCTGTTGGCTGTGCATGACGTCGGATGCTTGACACATCTGGCCAATCATTCACCTGCGCCGGTGGCGCATATTGTCGAATTGCTCGACTGGGCGCACGGCGGGCCGACGCCGCCGGGGTTGCGCGCCTTCAATAAAGCTGTACGTGAGGTCCCAAAGCCGCAACCGCGTGA
>JBCCOV010000197.1:0-9321 GCA_039039985.1 Pseudomonadota bacterium
CGAGCAGGGCCGCCGTTCCAGCGGCGTCCCCCAACTCGCTGCATAGGTTACGGACACTGTATCCGTGACTTTCCTACCTAATCACGGGCGGACGGTCCCTCCGCCCGTGTTTATCGCTCACGGGCTATTCCGGCCTGCGGCCGGGCCCCGCGCGGGCGCGCCGCAACGCGGCGGGCCGCGGTCGCGGCCTGGAAACCGTGCTCGACGGCTAACCCGCGCTCGAGCCGCGAGCCTGCGAGCGTGCGAACAGCGCAATCAAAGACTCTCGCTCACGATTCCGCCTGATGCTGAAATGCGCTAACCTGGCCATGGCATGTGACAGGGCGAGGCATTGACTATGAATTTTATGACGCTGTTTGCGGAGGCTCAGGACCGCGGTGTTCGTGTCGGATTGATCGGGGCCGGCGAATTCGGCTTGTCCCTCATCTCGCAAGCCGCGCACGTTCGGGGACTGGACATCATCGCGAGCGTCGATCGCGACCTTGATCAAGCTTGTGAGCGCATCTCAACGCTTGGTCTTACCGTTGCACGAGCTCCGTCCCGCAGCGCCGCGCGCACGGCGGCGGCGTCCGGTCATCATGTCGTCACCGATGACTTTGATCTGCTGCTGGAACTGCGCCCGGATATCATCGTCGAAGCGACGGGTCACGCCGACGACGGAGCCAGGCACGCGTTGCGCGCGATCGCAGCCGGCATCGGTGTTGTGATGGTGTCCAAAGAAACCGAATGCGTGGCTGGCCCGCTGCTTGCGCACAAGGCGCGGATGGCCGGTGTTGCCTACACAATGGTCGAAGGCGATCAACCGGCGTTGCTCACATCCCTGATTTCGCGAGCGCGCGTGCTGGGTTTGCCCATCATCGCTGCCGGCAAATCTTCCGAATATGACTATGTCTTTGATCCCGATACCGGCGACGTCACATGGACGGACCAAACAACTACGGCGCCGGAGATCGCAAACCTCTGGGATCTCGGCGCCGGCCGCCGTCGGGTCCTGGCTGCACGATCGCGCGCTTTGGAAGACCTGCCGCAACGCACGGTGCCCGACTATTGCGAAATGGTGCTCGCCATCAACGCAACGGGTCTGCAGCCTGACCGGCCGGACTTCCATGCCCCGCTCACGCGCGCCAATGAACTGCAAGACGTCTACGTGCCGGCTGAAGACGGCGGCATTTTGAGCGGGCCCGGAAAGATCGACGTCTTCAACAACCTGCGCCGCCCTGACGAGACGAGCTTCGCTGGTGGTGTCTTTGTTGTCGTCTCCTGGCCCGACCCTGCGACCGGCTTGGTCTTTCGCGGCAAAGGCATCCCGACATCGCGCGATGGCCGATACGGCGTCATGTATAATCCATCGCATCTCTTAGGCGTCGAAGCGCCGCTTTGCATTCTGGCCGCCGCGCGGCTCGGCAATCAATATGTCGGGCCGGACTACCGACCGCGCGTCGACTTGATTGCGCGCGCCGGCGAGGATCTTCCCGCTGGGACCCAATTGACGGAAGTTGGCGTGCGCCATGCCATTCCAGGACTTGTGCCGGAAATACAGCCAGCGCGCGGCGTCGCAGGCGAGGCGCCATTACCGTATTTCATGGCGGTGGGATGCACCTTGCGCCGTCCGGTCGCCAAAGGGCGTTCGATCGTGCGCGACGATGTCGAGTCACCGGCCGATTCCGACCTGTGGTCACTCCGCGCCGAAATGGATCGCGTTTTCGTGCTGACTTAGTTTGCGCTGTTCGTGAGTCTTTGATTGCGCTGTTCGCACGCTCGCAGGCTCGCGGCTCGAGCGCTGGCTATCCTGGTGGGACGGTTCCCAGGCCGCGAACGCGGCCCGGCGCGTTGCGCCGCCCACGCGGAGGGCCCGGCCGCAGGCCGGAATAGCCCGTGAGCGATAAACAACGAGCGCTGGCTATCCTGGTAGGAAGGTTCCCAGGCCGCGAACGCGGCCCGGCGCGTTGCGCCGCCCCACCCCAACGCGGGTGTTCCCGCGTTGGGCATTTTATATGTCGAGATGGCGAACACGCCATCTCGATGGAGGGCCCGCGCGAAGCGAGGAACAGCCGTGAGCGACAACAGCAGCCTCGCTCACTGCGAGGCCATGAACCAAAACCCATCTACTCCGCGTCGAGCCAGCCCTGGGCGATGAGCTTTTCGCGGAGGGCCTGCTCGGCCTCATTCAATCGGACTTCATCGATTGAGCGTAGCACCAACTGCACTTGCGGACGATTGTCGCGGAACGTCGGGTAGCTGCCCATTGCCACGTCCGGATAGTCCTCTTGATGCGTGCCCAGAACGTGCGCGACGGTGCCTTCCGGCACGCCGAGGTCGATCGCACGCGCGTGCATCTTGCGACCGGTTCGCAGTTTTGGCGTTGCCGCGTCCAGCATCGCTTGCATGATCTTTGGCACACCGGCCATGGTGACAACGTTGCCAAGCATGAAGCCCGGCGCGATCGATACCGTATTTTCGATCAGATCTGCCCCATCCGGAATCCGCGCCATGCGCAAACGCGCCTCGGTAATCTCAACGCCGCGGCTCTCGTAGTACGGCTGCAAGAGCGCAAGCGCACGGGGATCGACGTCAATCGACACGCCAAAGGCCTTGGCAACGCTATCCGCCGTGATGTCATCATGTGTTGGGCCGATGCCGCCGGTCGTGAACACGTATGTATAGCGCGTCCGCAGCGCGTTGATGGCCGCAACGATTTCCGCCTCATCGTCCCTGACAACGCGAACCTCGCGAACCTGTATGCCGACCTTCGTGCAGTGTTCTGCAATGTAGCCGATGTTCTGATCCTTGGTCCGGCCGGATAGAATCTCATCGCCGATCACGAGTATGGCTGAGGTGACGATGTCGCGCTCCGCGGACTGCTCGGTCATTCTTGCTCTCCAGTCGGATACCGTCGCACGGCCAAGGCCATGTCACCGGCTATGCTTGTCTCTCCAGGGCATCCAGATATCGTGGGAGGCAGCGCTCCCAGGTGCCCATTGTTTGAACATGTGTTTGCGCCGCCAGCCCGAGGCGGGCGCTCATGTCCTCGTCGGCCAACAGCCGAACGAGCGCATCGGCGACGTCGTCAGTCCTTTCGCCATCGACAACCAGCCCGGCTGCACCATTCTGGACAGCGTCAACGGCGCCGCCGTCGCGGCCTGCAATGGCCGGTGTCCCGTACCAGGCTGCCTCGGCATAGACGATACCAAAACCTTCCACTGAAGCGCCGACCCGCCGGGTCGGCATTGCAAACACATCGGCTTTCGCCAATAGCGCGGCCTTGGTCGCATCATCGATACGACCCAGAAACGCAACATGGTTCGCAACATCGTGCTCCGCAGCGAGTGCGACCAACCGATCGCGATCGTCGCCCGCACCGGCCAGTGCAAACGTGACGTCGGGAAACTGCGCCGTCAATTGCGGGAGAGCGGCAATCACCTTGTCAAAGCCTTTCCGCGGCTCCAAGCGCCCAAGCCCTGCGATCAAAGGGGCGCGCGCGCCCACCCGGACACTCAGATCACGCAGGGCCGCCGCACTTGGCTCCGGTTGTGGGTGTATTGGCGGATTGATGACCACAATCGGAACGAACGCCGGCACCAGGTGGGCGACGCGTGCGGCCGCATATTGCGAGCTTGCGACCACCGTTCGCGCTTTGCCGAGCGCTTGGCGCATGCGCCTTTGCCTGCGCGACGATGCTTCCGGCGGAAACTCCATGCCATGGGCCAGAACCACCACCGGAACATCGCCCGGATCAATCAGCTCCAAACTCTTCCAACTGTCGCAGATCAGGCCTGTGAACGTCTGCGTCCTCAAGTGGCGATGAACGCTGGCCGCTTTCATGCGACGCCGCAAGAACTTCGGCCCTCCGAAACGCGTCACCGTGACAGCCCCAACTGCTGCGGGATCGGCCTCGGTGCGCTTGGCCGCATCTGCCAACACCGTCACTCGATGATCTTGCGCTGCCATCGCAATGCTCAAATCACCGACGAGGGTTTCGATGCCTCCGACATCCGGTGGAAAACACTGTGTCGCGATGAGAATGGACTTGTGCAAGCTACTGAATATCCCGTGAGGATGGTAGGATCTGAGGGGTGTGTATACGGTGGCCCAGCGCAAGCACCACCCATGTCGTGCCAACGCCTCGGCGTCAAATGAAAGACAAACGTCGTACCGGCCGCCCCCTCGTCATCGCTGTCATCAAAGATGGAATACGACCATGGAATTCGAGTTTCCGCTCGTACGTGGCACACTTGTGAAACGCTACAAACGCTTCTTGGTTGACGTCCAGCTTGACGACGGCCAATCGATCACCGCGTCGTGCCCGAATACCGGGTCAATGAAGGGGCTGACAACGCCTGGCAGCCGGGTGTGGTTGTCCACGAGCGACAGCCCGACGCGCAAGTACCGCCACACATGGGAAATGGTCGAGGCAGACATTGGCGACGGCCCTGCCGTTGTTGGGATCAACACCGGTCACCCCAACCGCCTCGTCTTCGAGGCGCTGGAGGCGCGGCGCATTGCGCCCTTGAAGGGCTACGGGTCCATGCGGCGGGAAGTGAAATACGGCAAAAACAGCCGGATCGACATTCTCCTGGAGGACGACGCGAAAGGTCGCTGCTACGTCGAAATCAAGAATACGCACTTGCTGCGCAAGCGCGGCCTGGCGGAGTTTCCAGACTCCGTGACTGAGCGCGGTGCCAAGCATTTGGACGAACTCGCTGAAATGGTGCGAGACGGACATCGGGCGGTGATGATGTTTGTGGTCCAAAGAGAGGACGCAAAGCGGTGCACGATCGCCGGGGATATCGACCCCAACTACGCGGAAGCGTTTGAACGTGCCAGAGCCGCAGGGGTCGAAGCAATGGCTTATCGATGCCGTGTTTCCCCCGAGAGCATTGTTCTGGAACGCAAGATTCCGTTGATCGAGAGCTAAGACTCGTCCGGATCTGGGTTCAACTGACAGTGATTCAGTTTTGAGATCCAACCTGGCGAAACCTGCTTATACTCTCGTACGGGCAGTGATTTAGCATGGGAGAAGACATGTTGACGCGCCGAATGTTCGCTGGGCTTGGCCTTGGTGCTCTTGGCGGCACGATCACCGGATCGGCCCAAGCCAGCAGAAAAGGGCCGTTCGAGATAACGCTCAGCGAAGCGGAGTGGCGGAAGCGGTTGACGCCGCAGCAGTACTACATTCTCCGCGAAGAGGGCACAGAACGCGCCTTTACGAGCCCACTGGACAAGAACTATGCCGACGGCACCTACTACTGTGCGGGTTGCGAACTGGCGTTGTTTTCGTCGGAGCACAAGTACGATAGCAGAACGGGGTGGCCGAGTTTCTGGCAGCCGCTTCAGAATGCTGTCGGATACTCGACAGACTACAAACTTTTCTATCCGCGAACAGAGGTTCACTGCCGGCGCTGTGGTGGGCACCTCGGGCATGTCTTCAATGACGGGCCACCGCCGACCGGCAAGCGCTACTGTATGAATGGCCTAGCCATGACGTTTAAGCCGAAAACAAAAAGCGAAAGCTAGCAACCGGCTCATGGTCGGTCATCTCACCGGCTGAACGTCTGTTTCGCCCGATCCTCGCTGCGGATTAAACGCCGCACCTGCCGTTACGGAGCACACGACGGATGCATACCCAACGAACACTGCTGATCGCGACTGCGGCTTTCGCACTCGTTGCGACTGTCGGAGCGTCTTTTGCGTATGTGGCGGGACGAGGTTTTGCTGGCGACGCCAAGGTTGCGCACTTGCACCTGACCTCCGACGCGGTTCCTGCGGGCGCTCGGGTGGCAACATTTGCCGCAGGCTGTTTTTGGTGCACGGAATCGGACTTCGACAAAGTCGACGGTGTTCTCTCGACCACCTCAGGCTTCATCGGCGGCACCACGGAAAATCCAACCTACAAATCGGTGACTGGGGGCAATACCGGTCACGTTGAAGCCGTTCGCATCGTGTATGATCCGAAGAAGGTTTCCTACAAGAAGCTTCTCAGCGTCTACTGGCGCAATGTCGATTTCCTGGACAACGGCGGCCAGTTCTGCGATCGCGGCAGCTCATACGCACCAGCGATTTTTACGCACTCCGCCCAGCAGCTGGCAGCAGCGCGTTCCAGCAAAAAGACTATCCAGACGAAGTTCGATAAGCCGGTTGTCGTGCCAATTCGCGAGGCGACGCGGTTCACGGCAGCCGAGGCCTATCACCAGAATTTCTACAAGAAGAACCCGTTTCACTATTATCGCTACCGGGTCGGGTGCGGGCGAGACGCGCGCCTGAAGGCACTCTGGCGCGGTAAACCAAAGTCGTAGGCTCACGACCGTTATGTGCAGCGCATGCAGTCGGAACGCCCGGTTGCGTGCATCTTTTTCACAATAATTATCGATATTTTGCAGTGCAACATTGTATTCACGATATTTTTGGGGATATACATCCATTAAAAAACGCTTGACCTGATGCTTTTTCGCTTCAAAGTTCCGTTAAGACTATGCGTGGCATTGTTGCGGAAGTTGTTAACGCAAGGTGGGCAAAATGGGCATCGAGCGTCTGAAAGCAGCCTCTAGAGCGGCCGGTTTTGCAATGGTTGCAGCGGATGACGCCTGCGAGCGTGTGGTGCGTTCCGTTACCAAGCCTGTCGTGTCCAAGCCAACGACGACACGGGTCTATCCCAGCAAAACCATCGAAGCGGTTAAGACGCGCTGGCAGATCACGGATTGGTTCTCGGGGTTAGGCTGGCGGCCAACGGGGTAATCCACGCGGCGCTGCCGCACGCGCAACCTCAGCGTTAGTGGTTCACGCTGTGCTGCAACCAATCGAGCACGCCATCAAACCTATGCGACAGCCAGAAGTGGCCTTGCTGGTCCACGCGGACGAGTTCGGCATTTGGTACGGCGTCAGCAAGCGTCTCAAGCGCTTTGGACGGGACGTTTCGATCCTGGTCGCCAAACCAGATTCGGGTTGGCGCCTGGATCGTCTCGGGCGATACATCCCACGGCTCACGGAACAGTGCCAAGTCGACGGCAGCGGCTGTAGCGCCTCGTGACAGGCTGTCGCCCATCATGTCGCCCAGTTCCAGGATGACGTCGCGCTCCTTCAAAAGGCGCAGATCAGCCCAACCGTTTCGTGCCATGGCCAGCGCCACACCAACGTGTGGCGAAACGCGCAAGATCCCGCGATAGGTCGCAAAGACAAACCGGACCGCAAGCGGGCTGCGCGGCAGGATTCGGAAAGAAAACGTGTGCATCGGATCGAGCCGCGGCGCATTCGTGGTCCCGGCCCAACCGGCGAGCGGCCCAACCGGCGCGACGAGCGCCACGGCCGTGACGCGCTCACGCAGTTCGGCGGCGGCGGCAGCTGCAAACGGGCCGCCGCCGGAAATGCCGCATATGGCAAACCGATCCAGCCCTAAGGAATCGGCGATGTAAGCTAAATCATCTGCCCAATGCGAAAAGCTTGGGTCGGGATGAGGATCAGTCAGGCCATATCCCCAGCGGTCCAGCGAAATCAGGGTCAATCCGCGCCTTGCGGCCGCTGCATCCACCGGTGCGTACTTGCGACGGGAACCGGGCGTGCCGTGCACCGCAAGCACAGCTGCCGACCGACTGCTCGTGCCGCTCCTGCGCTGCGCCTCGCCAAGAGGGCGCCCGTAGATGCGAAACCCGAAGCGGCGAGCATCGGGCAAGGTGAGCGTTTGATCCACAGCGTGTTGCATAACGTGGGACATGAGCGTGCGGTTATATCAACGGGCGGCCTAATGCGTGCCGGTTCATCGAGCGAGCCAGGTTATAGCGGCCAAAACGATGACTGTCGCTAGCCCGTAACGAGCCCAGACACACGCCCTGCACCGTGACTTGCCAACCAATTGCTGTCCTCACGGATCTGTGAGCCATATGCCGTAATGCATCGCCCGACATTGCGTACTCCATCCTCGACGATATCGGCATGCACGAGATAGGCTAGACTTGCGAATTGTCTGAGTTGTTGTACCTGCTCGGCTTTACCTTATGGGTAGACCGTAGTGCGGCGCGACAGCGTATCGTTCACGAAGGAGCTGCCCAGTATGATTAGGTGCATGGCATGTGCATTAGTGTGTCTCGGCATGGCGACGACCGCTTTCGCTCAAAATACCGATGTGATCAAGCAGCGCAAAGAAGCGTTCAAGAGCCTCATTCCGCACGTCAAGGCCGGGACAGCCATGATGAAGGGGCAGGCGGCCTTTGACTTGGCCAAGGCCAAAGAGATTTTCAGCTCCTACGCCACGATTGCGAAACCGTTGCCGGACCTGTTTCCGGAGGACTCCAGGACCGGCGAAGAAACGCGCGCCCTTCCCGTGATCTGGGAAAAGAAGGACGACTTTAACCAGCGCCTCGTCAAATTCGTGAACGACGCCACCGAAGCGTCGGGCAGCATTGACAGCGAGGCTGCGTTTAAGGCTGCCTGGCCGACGGTGATGGGCAACTGCGGTGCCTGCCACAAAGTCTATCGCGCTGAGAAGAAGTAGCGTGAGCAGCACGGCCGCGACTGGCGGCAGTCAATCGGACACACAGGTGCGCGTCTGGGATATCCCGACGCGCATCTTTCATTGGTTGTTGGTTGCTTTGATTGTTCTGGCTTGGGCAAGCTACGAGTTTTCCGAAGCACTTGGCGACCCTGGGCTCGTGATCCACCGCTACAACGGCTACGCCGTTTTGGTTCTTGTGATCTGGCGCGTTTTATGGGGGGTGGTTGGTCCCTCAACGGCGCGGTTTGCCACGTTTGTTCGAAGCCCCGGCACCGTTCTAAGCTACGCAGGCACGATGGTGTCCGGACGAGACCGCCCCTATCTCGGACACAACCCGCTTGGCGGTTACGGTGTTGTTCTGATCCTGGCAGTTGTCGCGTTCCAAGTCATCCTCGGACTGCTCTCCGAAGAGCACAACATGACGACTTGGGGTCCACTGTCCCACTTGCCGGACGAAGAGACCAAGAAGGCGATCACAGAACTCCACGGAGAGTTCTTCTACTTCGGCGTCCTGACCATCGCCGCACTTCACGTCTTGGCCGTGGTCTATCACATGGCGATCAAGCGCGAGCCGATCGTCCGTGCGATGATCACTGGCGACAAGCCACTGACCGAAAACACGGCGGACCCGAGCATGCGCGCGGATCGCGGCGCAATTGCCACGACAGTGATGTCCCTGTTCACATTGACGATTGCGGCGGGTTTGTTTTACGGGGCCATCACATTACTTGGCGGTCGGGTATTTTACTGCGCGACCCGACCGCCAAGACGCGCCGTTGATGCAAACGCCCTGCGCCCTAACTCAGTGACGCACAGAAGCGCTGGATTCGGCTGCAAGC